>JAFGQK010000208.1 GCA_016935735.1 Spirochaetales bacterium
CACGATTACACAGATTTTTCTATCTATTTCTGTGTAATCGGTGGTTTCCCTTTTCTTCCATTAAATAATTTGCGGAGCTATGTTCTTATTCCAAAGAATTTAATAGTTGATTTATCCCTGTATGACTTTTATCCAATTCAGAGCATTCTAAAAGTACTTTTAAATAAGCTTTTTTATCCGGGTGCTTTATATGAAATTCATCTAAAGACCTTAATAGATAATCAAATTCTTCACTATCTTTTTTACATAAAATCATAGCACCAATAATAATGGGGATCGAACTGCTTATATCAACTCCATTTGCAGCAAATTCAAATAAAACTTTAGAAATTCTGGTTCTAACTTTTATACTGTTATCAATTGCAAGTCGATTGGTCAATATTTCTAAAATCTTACTAACCGGTAGATGTTTCATTTCAATTAATGTATCAATTGATTTAATTCTCACGGATATATCTTTAGATTTGAAATCATTTTCAATTACAGCTAGATTGTTATTCATAATTTTATAATATACATCGTTGAAAATTATTCAATAGAAATATATCCTTAATTTTTTTATGCGATTTATTCTATTAACGGTGGATTAATTAAAATTAATCAATTTGTAATTTCATTTGTTCGAATGGCTGACAGGTGTGCCTTATCAAACTACTTCCTGGAAAAAACAGAAAATGTAGTAGTTATTGAGAGTTCAACCAGGAATACTCTTGAAGAACGTATGAATTTTCATTTTAATAGTATACAACATATGTTAGTAAACTTTTAGATAATATTGTTTTAGCTGCACCGTACCTCCGGCAGCCGGCGTGGTTTTCTTCATTACCTTGTAAACAGCAGATATCTTTAATCTTTTTACCGGCAACTTCTGGACGAAAAAATGAGAAAAAAAGTATAAAAAAGTATAAAAAATCCGTATAATCCTGCGCATTATTCACTATTCTGCATAAAAACAATTAAATTTCTGTAACCTTCCTCAAGAAAAATTGTTTTGTTAATAATTCATGGTAGAGATAAAGCACGTAACAAAAACATACGGCCATACAGAGGCTGTTTCCGGCATATCTTTTTGTCTTGAACCGGGAACCCTTACCGGTTTTCTCGGACCGAATGGTGCAGGGAAAACAACAACCATCAATATGATAACGGGAATTCTGGGACCCACGGCAGGCGAGATTTTTTATAATGGAAAGAATATATTCGACGACTTACCGGCATGGAAGATGAAATCCGGGGTTGTTTGTGAACAACCCCTTCTTTTTCATAAACTCACCCTCTGGATATGCTGTTCTTTTCTTGTTTCACATAAACTTGTTTCCCTGCCGGGAACGGGACCGGGGAAAAAGCTCCTGTCCGGGATACTCCCCGGGTTACAAAGAATGGGGAATCGTCCTTCCCTGTTTTTAAAAGAATTACTATCACTCCTTCATACAATAGATGTAAAGATGAGTGCCTGCATCGTTCTGATTTTTATTATCTATCTTATCCTGACCCCGTTAATAAACCAGGCGCTGTTCGGTCTTATTACCGCTGTCATCGTTATCCTTCATGCATCTTTTTTTTTCAATTCCTTTGGTCTTGACCACCAGGCACTGGACCGCTACCTCCTTTTTCCCGTTTCCTCTTCAAAAGTCATAACAGCAAAAAACAAAGCGGCACTTATTATTCTGGGTATCCAGGTCTTTCCCCTTCTTCTTATCAATCTTTTCAAATCACAGGCCATACTGCTTATATCCTATTACAGCCTGATAATCATGGACATTATGCTTGTGTATTGCCTGGCCGGGAATATCACTTCTATTTTACTTGCCCGCCCAAGAAAGTACTCGCATTTCGGTGAAACAGGGGACAGCGGCTCCGGCAGAACGTTCTTTGCCGCACTCTGCTGGGGAATACCCTTTTATGTGAACAATGTACTGGAGGGGAATATTGTTACAGGAATTTTTATCTATGCGGGTTTTTTGATTGTTCTGCTTTGTGCCTTTTTTGTCTTAAGAAGAAAAACCGGCATATTGTTTGAGGAACGAAAAGAGGAAATGCGTGAAAATTTGCTGTAATACAGCACAGCCGGTAGCTGAATTTCAAATTCGGATTTTTACTTTTTAAAAGGAGTACATTATGGGTGCGGTTTATGGTTCAAACTTTCTTGAGATTTCTTTTCAGGGAATAACTGACAAATATTATAATCTTCCGACCAGGGAAAAAATAGATATTTATACCAGGTTATTCAATGTTTGCTGTGAAAAAGATCCTATAAGAGTATTTCTCGATAATGTTCTTTATGAATGGACATACTCGAAGAGAACTAAATCATATAGTGTTAATGAATATAAAGGACATTCACGGCAGACAATTATTGAACACTGTAAATCGAATAAAGGAAATGGCGCGCCTTATTCATATTTTGACGGTTTAGAAGGATGGAATATTTTGTTACCTGCTGAAAATATTCCTGTTTTCTCAATTAATTTGGTAAATGATCTTTGTCTTGATCTTGATTATGAAGGCAGGCTTGACCTGGATGTAAGTTCGATATCTGATTTTATTATTTTCCTCCAAAGAAATATTTATGATCTGGAAATTGACCGTGAAGCTTTTAATGAAAATGAGAATTTTGAAAATATTCTTGATTTCAAAAAAAGATTGATTATTGAAGCTCAAGAATGTAATGATTATAAACTGCTCTTTGTTCTTCCGTAACTATTTTACCAATCTAAAAATCCGTTTACGAAACTGCACCCATATCATCTGGATTAAGAAAAAAAACACCCTATGTTCCGGACTTTTTAACAAAAATTTCTACTATATTAATAGATGATGAGTGAATTAACCTGGATTTTAAAAGCACAGAAGGGTGATACGGCAGCATTCAACCGTTTGTTTCTATTATATTGGAAGAAGATTTACGGATTCGCCCTCTATAAACTAAAAAACCATACCGGGGCGGAAGAGGTCATGCAGAACACTCTTATAGCGGCTTTCCTGGGAATAGGGTCACTGGCCAATCCGAAATCCTTTGGTTCGTGGATATACGGGATTTGCCGCAACCAGATCGGGACTCATTTAAGGGCAATAAAAAAACGCCGGGAAGTGAATATCGATACAAGAACGAATCTCTTGTCTTTTTACTACAAAGAAAACGAGAATGGGACGCGGGATATGGTAAACAAGGCATTATCGGATCTGCGTGAACCATTAAGGGAAGTACTCCTTTTCCGTTATTTTTTTCAATTTTCATACAGGGAAATTGCCGCGCTTTGCGGAATTTCCGAAAGACTGGTAAAAAGCCGTTTATTTGAAGGAAAAAGACAATTAAGAATAAAAATATCTTATATCGAAAAGGCAATAAAGATCAATCCGGAGCGATCAAAATATATCTGGGAGGTAATTATGAAGACTATAGAAAGAATTAAAAAAGGGAGTTATGTGTTTATGAGACTGTCTTTGCATCAGCAGACCGATCTTTGCAGGAAAGCAGCCGGAAACGAAGCATTTGATCATGAGAATTTGAGTGAAATCGGGAAAATCAGGGAGGGGAAAGAATTTGTTCAGCACTTTCATAATCAATTGATGTTCGGGGAATTGATTTATATTCTCGCTCAATGCGATACTTCCACCATTCAGCGGCTGGTTTCCGAATTAGAGGTTCAGGACCCGGGACTGGCGAAAAAGATAAAAGAAAACTTCTTTGTATTCGAGGATTTTACCCTGGTTGACCTGGATGCCATAAAAGTCCTTCATGACCGCGTCGGAACGGAAATCTATCAACTTGCCCTGAATAATACGATAGCCGAAGTAAAAAACCATATGCTAAGAATTTATTCAAAAACAGAACAATCGACACTGGGCAGGAAACTGCTGTCGATCGATTCATCATTTGAAAAAGTGAATGATGCACGGGTTAAAATGGTGAATGAATTCCGTATGATGGCAGATGAAGATTTGCTCGATTTTAAACGGGATGCTATGGAGAAGGAGGTTATTACCATTTTACTGAAGAAATAACATACCGAAGAAGAGAAACCCTGGTGTAAATAGCCAGGGTTTCTTCATTACAGGATCTCCCGCTTATAAATTCACTCGATTTTACCCATAAATGCTTGCATGGAATTTAATCTTTCACTATCATTTTTAATAGAGGAACGGAATATGCATACTACCGGCAGGTTCACGGTTTTCATGACAGGTATGGCAATTACTTTTCTTTTAAGCTGTTCACCCCGGCAGCCGGTAGATTTCAGGCCAGAGGTTGTCCATACCACGGCTTCCGGGGTCACTATAGTCTGGCAAAGCCCGGGAAAATATACCGGCACACTTTTTTTTCGCCCCGTAGCAAGTGACGAATCACCCGGTATTAAAAAAGAAAGAAGACCGGTAACGAATCATGAAATCGTACTTGACGGACTTGCCCCCGGAACACAATATATTTACCGGCTTAAAGGGACAGAAACGAATTATCAATTCCGGACACAACCTTCCGGGACAGAACCCTTTTCGTTTTTATTTTCCTGGGGAAAGATGACAGGATCGCTGCCGGAGCTCTACCGCAACGAACTGCCGGATTTTATCTTTTCCCTGACACCCTTTACCAGGCAGGATGAGCAATCCCTCTCCCGGGTGCGTCCGTTTATCCCGGTTTTTGACACCGGGGGCATTTCGTCTCCTGTTCTCGAGATGTCCGGCGAACAAAGGCACACAGGAACAACCTGGCGTCTTGATTGGGGAGGATTCGGATTCATCATACTCGATGATGTTTCATCCCTGACGGAACATCTTGTCCCATTACAAGCCTATGCCATCGGACTCTTTCCTCTTAAGACCACTTCTTTTCAGAGTACAATCGGGACCGGACAATCGGGATTACATTCCCTGCTTGTCTCCCATAATGAAACATATCCGGCACACAAGGCCGCTTTTGTTATTATTCCGGGAAGCAGAATCCGGCAGACAACGCTCGATTCGATTACCTACCTGGAAGTACCTTTACAGACGGCAGACCCGGGATATATGCGGATAGAGGTGGAAATTGAATCGATACGGGCCGTGTACGAGGGAATGGAAATCGTATTAAAAAGCCCGCCGCTTAAAGAAAAGAGAACATGTGAGGAATGCCGCAGGCTGGCAGACCAGGGAGCTTATGAAAAGAGCATACAGGCATATAAAAGCTTTATAGAAAACAATAAAGACCACTTCCAGATAGATGATGCATATTATGCAATTGCAGAAATCTTTGACACAAAGCTTTTTGATTTTCCCCGGGCATTGGAATATTATGCGCTTTTAATCGAAGAATACAAGGACAGTGCACTGGCATCCATAGCACAACAGCGGGTACATTATATTATGCAGTATAGTGAATATGATTTTCGTCCCCTGGCGGAATTTGAACAAATTCGCCAGGTAGAATATGCAAGAAAAAAGGATGATCCTCTGCAAAGAGCGGAATTATTTTCCCGGATTGCATTGTTTCCCGCGAAGTACCCGCAGAGTAAACTGCTCCCGGTAATTAATTACTGGTATGCCAATCAATTAAAGGAGTATGATGTTAAAAAAGCCGTTGCCCAATACCTGCTGCTTGCAAAAAATTACCCGGAAAGCGATTATGCCCGGGAAGTGTACTGGGAAGTGGGCCAGGCTTATTATAATGCCGGATATTATAACGATGCCATAAACGCGTTTAAAGAGGTGTTGATTTTACAACCGGAACGTAAGGAAGAAATTAATGCCCAGATAAAAAGGTGTACAAGAAACATAACCCGTTCTTACTTAGCAATTATTGCAGTCACTCTTTTGTTCACCATGGTTTGTACAGGTGTTTTCACCCCTCCCCCGGGAATAAAAAGAATAATCCTGGGGCAATCCCTTGTGGTATTGATTGCCGGGACCGGGTGCTTCTTTATCCTGGGATGGTTTATTTATGAGCAATTTACTTCTATTATAGAATATATGCTGCTTGCAGGGGGCATGGGAGGTTCGGTTACGTTCAGTTTTCTCTTTGCACGGACAATTGCCGTTAAGGTAATAAAACATGCAAAAGCAGGTATTGCCCTGCTGGGAATCATTTTTTCACTTCTATCATTGACATGCACAATGTACCTGCTTCTCTATCTTGTCAATCAACATTACCTGATCATTTTTACGCTATGATCCGGTTTACCTATAAAGGGGTATTATATGCATAAAACGACAAAAGGCAGGATTCTTGCAGTAAAATCCGGGTACAACCCCAACTCGAGCTCTATCGGCAGCCAGATACACCTGTTTATTCTTTCCGGTTTATCGGCAGGTAGCATCGCCCTGGCCATCCTCCATATTGTTACGACGTTCAGGATGAAGATAGATACAATGGAATCCGCAAGGAAAGATAAAGAAGAAAAGCATGGGCAGAAACCGGCAGACAGGTAATAAGTGCCGGGGTATGTTATGAAAACAGCAATCGGTACCTTAAAGAAATACAATAGGGCATTAACTATGTTGAAGAGTGTCCGGCACAGATTGATTCTGTTTATATGGTTGCTGCCAGTTATCGTTTGCCAGTCGGCTTGTGAAAACAGACAGGTAATCGCTCCTGATTTCCGGCTGGAGTCCCTGGAACATGAACGTTTTTATCTTCATTCATACCGGGGGTATTGCGTCCTTCTCATATTCGGCCAGGTGTACTGTACACAATGTGTTGCCGAGTTACTCGCCATAAAGGATCTGGTAAAGGAGTACAGAGAAAAGAACAAGAAAATTATTTCCGTATATATTCTAAGGGACCCGGAAAATAAGGACATTGCCGGTGAAAAATATACCGGGCTTGACATTACCATGCCCATCCTGCTCGACTATGAACAGACAGTAACCGGGAAATACGGTATAAACAATGTCCCTTCTACTGTTATTATTAATCATGATGGCTTTATTATATTCAAGCAGGAAGGATATACTCCTGCCCTGTTCAAACAGATAAAAAACAAGCTTGAAATGGTCCTGGAGGAAATCCGGTGAAGATGTTTTACTGCGTCCTTCTTTTTCTTATTTTTCCTCCTGCTGTAACCGGCGAAGAGTCTGACGGCTTTTCCATTGCCCCGTACCTGCTGGACATTACGGAAAATGAAGCGACAGTGGCGTTCAGGCTTTCCCGCGCAGACCATGCATCTGTCATCATAATGACAGAAGAGGGGGAAAAAAGGTTTGCCGGCAGCAGGGAAAGCCAAATACATTTTATCCGGGTTACCGGTCTTCTGCCCGGGAAAAGATACCGCTACGAGGTTGTAACAGGAGAAGGGAATGCAGGAACCCCGCGCGGCGATCCTTCCTGTGAAATCAGGACAGCTGGCAGGCCCGGGGAATCTTTCTCCTTTGTTGTATATGGGGACTCGCGGCCGGGGGAAAACAAAACAGACCGCTTTCATCGTGAAATTATCGAACAGATAGCACGAAATGACCCGGCTTTTTGCCTTGTGCTTGGCGACATGGTCGATGACGGTACAGACAGGCAACTCTGGGAAGAGTTCTTTTCGCTGGAAAAGAGGGTACTGCGCCGGGCAGCAATCTATCCGGTAATCGGTGATAATGATTATGTATACGGGAGAGGGCTTGTAAAAGAGTACTTTCCCATGCTTCAAAACAATTACTATGCTTTTTCATGGTCCGGTGTTTATTTTTTCGGTCTTTTTACCTGGGATTCGAGGGGAAGCCAGCCACGGGCAGAGATCGATGCAGGGAGTGCTCAGTTACAATGGTTTGAAAATCAGGCAGCACAATCCGAAGTACAAAAAGCGCCATACCGGGTTGTTTTCATGCACGATCCCGTTCTTATTTCGAGGGGCAGGCCGTCCGGGATCCTGCGCCGTGTATGGGAACCTGTTTTCCGGAAATACCGGGTGGATGTGGTGTTTGCCTCATGGCACCTATATGAACGTTCCTCGTATAATGGGGTATGTTATATCATTTCCGGGGGTGCCGGTGCGGAACTCATCTGGATGAATCCCGACCCGGCATACCCTTCACAGGTGGAAGCACGCAAACACCACTTCTGCAGGGTGGATGTCAATACCGGCAGTATGACGATTAATGCAATTGAAAAGGACGGTACCGTCATCGATTCATTCACCCTTTCACCCCACTCGTCCCGGGAAAGTGACAAACAAGAGCTTAACCGCCTGGCACATCGCATACGGAAGGAGATTGCTATTACCGGTAAAGGGGACTGGCCCGTGCTTTCCCTGCACCTGTTTTCGTATGACTGTGCATATTGTAAACGACTCATCGAAAAAGAATTACCCTCGTTGTCCGAAAAAGCCGGCATATCACTAACGGTTTATTATTACGACCTTGGGGCAGACCCGCAGGCATACGATCTGTTCATGGCAGCGGGTACGGATTTCGGCAGACAGAACGCAGACATTCCCGCGATATTTACCGGCAATTCGGTACTGGGCGGTGAAAGGGAAATAACGGAAAAGCTGCCGGGAGAGTTTACCCTTTTCAAACAGGATTCCCGGGCATATCGGGAAAAAAGCATAACCCCTTTTCAGACTTTCCATGATACGGAAACCATGAAGGAAGATTCATTCTTTTCCCTTACCACGGGAATGGTAATCGGCGCCGGATTACTCGATGGAATTAACCCGTGTGCTTTTACCACCCTTATCTTTCTTATTTCCTATTTAAGCCTCGTGGGACAAAAAAGAAAGGATATGCTTCTTACCGGGGGATTGTTTACAACAGCAGTTTTTCTTACCTATCTCGCTATCGGGTTCCTGTTCTACCACGGGGCACGCATCCTTACCAGGGCATTCATTTTAAGTAGAATCATTAATTATATTCTGCTTGGCATTGTCACCTTATTTGCCCTTCTTTCTGTTATCGATTTTATCAAATGCCTGAAAGGGAAGGAAACAGAGATGACCCTGCAACTGCCGGATTTCCTTAAAAAACTCATTCACCAACGCATAAGGAACTTTGCCCGTTCGGGAAAACTCGTGGGAATTGTCGCTTTTGCCCTGGGTATTGTTATTGCAGGAATGGAACTGGCCTGTACAGGACAGGTCTATATACCGATTGTCACCATGATTCTTGATCCTGTTTACAGGACAAGGGCTGCCGGGTATTTGATTATGTATAATCTTGCTTTTATTGCCCCCCTTGCCGGTATCTTTTTGCTCCTGTCCTTTGGCATTACCTCTGCACAACTGGGAAAATTCTTTAAAAAGTATATAGCATTCGTCAAACTCGGACTTACCCTGGTCTTTTTATCCATGGCAGTCTTGATCATTTATAATCTACATATATTATAAGAGGAGTAAGGACAGAACTTATGAAAGGGAGAATAATAAAGGTAAAAAAGGGATATAATCCAAACTCCAGTTCAATCGGCTCTATCATTTTCACCCTGCCCATGACCGTTATCACCTCGGGTGTCTGTTTCGGTGTAATTTCCGGGATTATTTATCACTATTTCATGACAAAACGGAAGAAAGAAAAGGGCAGGAAGGGCAATTCAGAACAGGAGCATCAACCGTGAAAAAATATGCCCTGCTGTTTGTCTTGTTAACCTGCAATACACCCCTTTTTTATGGCAATGCCATAATAAAGGAAGCAGAAGCAGCGATTATGCAAAAAGATTATTCCCGGGCAAGGACAATCCTTATCGAGGGATTGCGCGATACGGATTTGACACCTCTAAAGAGGGCGGAAATCCTGGGTAAACTGGCCTGGTTTTATGAAGAACTCGCGGGCAACAGCGAAGAGGCATTACGTTATTACCGGCGAATCGTCGAACTTCAATGTGATCCGGATAGCGAGGTCGTAAGGCAAACAATAAGAACGATTCAAAGGCTCGAGCAGGACAAGATCGATTTTCATACGGAAAACAGTCTTATTACTGTTGTACGTATGGAAACTTCTAACAAAAACGAGGCTGCTTTCAGAATAAGTCAGTTAAAAAGGCTTATCCGGAATACCCCCGGTTTCCCGGATATTGCATTAGCATATTATTACCTGGGAATACATTACATGGTTTTAGAGAAATACAGCGCGGCATATGACTCATTCAAAAAGGCATTTACCATTAAACCGGCCCTGGATTTCGTCCTTCCCATAAACAACAAGATGGAATTGTCACTGGAAAAACACCTCTCTTCCCTGGCAAGAAACCTCTCGTACTGGTGTCTTGCTCTCATTACCATTCTATCAATCTCGCTCTTCATCGGTACAAAACCCTGGCAATGGATACGGGTATGGCACCTGGTCATGTTGCTCTGTTCTTTTGTTGTTTGTGCAGGTATGTTATTAATCATCAACTGGCTCATGGGGAGTTCTCTTTCCAGTACGTCAGTGACCTTTGAGCAACCGGCTTTTTTTAATAATACACCGGGAGGTCCCGGTTCACAGCCATTCTTTCTTTTCTTTCTCTACCTGTTGCCCGGCTTTTTTATCGTATTTATCTTTACGGCCGCTGTCAGCCGGTTTTCCCCGGCCATAAGCATGCGTTGTATAAGCGGACTGGCAGCCTTTCTCGTTCTGACAGCAGTAAGCACGATTTTTTATTTCGATGTATGTATGAAACCCGGAATCTTTGAGCCGGCACAGGAAAGTTATTTTTCATATACAGGCGGGAAAATATATTTCAGACAGCCCGATATCGAACCGTATATATTGACCAATCCCCGGTTATATCAGGACCTTACACTCGACAATCTCGACGAGCATATTTACAGCACATGGATAAACAAGCAATACAGAATCATAAAACAGACAGATGGGAGAGAAGAACAGTGAAATACCGGTATGAACATTTTGGCGGAATCATCGCCTCTGAAGACCCTCCTTTCCTTGCCTTTGTCGACAGGGATTATATGAAGGAACTGGGATGTACACCCTCACATTTATGGGACAAGGAGGACACCGGGATACTTTCCGCACCAACAGAAGTTCATTTTGCAATTACCAATCGATGCAATAACAAGTGTTCACACTGCTATATGGATTCCGGCGGGGAAGCGGAAAATGAGATAGATCTTGTGCATATAAAAAAGGCGCTGAAGGCTCTTGCGGAATTCGGGGTTTTTCATGTTGCACTGGGCGGGGGCGAAGCGCTTCTGCGCGAGGATCTGCTTGATATTGCCCGGTATGCAAGAGAGGTGGGATTGGTCCCCAATCTTACCATCTCCGGGAGTTCTCTCACAGAACAGCTTGCAGTAAAGCTCACCCTTATGGGACAGATCAATATATCGATTGATGCACCTTTTCCGCATGAAAACGGTTACAGGAAAAACACATTATTTCATAAAGCAGATAGTGCCATCGATCTATTGCTGAAGGCTGGTGTGCCGACAGGGATTAACTGTGTCGTGGGAAAGGATAATTTTACTTACATTCCGGAACTGTTTGCCTATGCAAAAAAAAAGGGAGTGAATGAGATTGAGTTCTTGCGTTTCAAGCCGGCAGGCAGGGGTAAAAACCTGTATCATAAATCCAAAACGACTTATAAACAGAATATGGGCCTTATACCGCTGTTAGCCGGGCTTTCCCGGAAACACGATATTATCACGAAAATCGATTGCTCGTTCATTCCCATGCTCTGCGTTCATCGTCCTTCGTTAGATTATTTAAAGGCGACAGCAACGTATGGCTGTGAAGCAGGGAACATATTGCTTGGTGCAAAAAGTAACGGATTTATCAATGGATGTTCGTTTCTCCCCTCATCCGATATATCGATCTTTGAACTTAAAACAAGATGGCATGATGATGAGTACTTTAATCAGTTCAGAAGATGGCATAAAAATCCTCCCGCTCCCTGTAATACCTGCGATTATCTTTGTGTGTGCAAAGGGGGGTGCCGGGCAGTGGCACTTTTTCACTATGGTAATATGAATATGCCCGACCCTGATTGTCCCCGGGTGGTGAACTATCACAAAAAAAGAGGTACCAGGTGATTTCCTTCAAATGGCCATTTTTGATTATTTCAGGCTTTTTCGGTCTTGCTCTGCAACTGTCTGCCCTGCTGCTTTTTTTCACTGCTCCCGGGAACGAAGTGATTCTCATCATCAGTCTTTTGCTTTATTACACAGGTTCATGCTGCATGATGACCGGTTTTGAATACCGGGTAAGGCAGGAAAACAGGAACAGATGGACAGTCATTCTCGTCTTTGCCGGAATTATCGGCTATATCCTTTTTTTATTCATTAAAACCGGGAATAAAACAGTACAAAATGTCTATAAGGAAAAAGAGAAAAAACCTGCTTTACCTGACAGGATAACTGCATTTATCTTTCTACTGCTGGCAGTCATATGCTTTGCATGGGTTGTATCAAAATGGCCTTATACTGCGGAACAAACAGGAAGAACTGTCTCGCCGCACACAATACAAACGAATGAAAGTGCTGCATATAAAATGATAAAACAGATTATCCGTGCCCAGGATGAATATCATTCAGTCGATTATAATAATAACGGGAAACTGGAATACGCGCTTTTTCCTGTTCATCTCTGGACTACAGTAGATGAAAAAGCAAACCCTCTTTTTCTGGGATTATTGCCCGGGGATATTGCCAGTGCCATGGGGCCTTCCCTGGCAGTAAAAGGATACTATTTCAACTTTTTACATGTCAAAGAATGCCCACCCTGGCTGCCTGTGGTGAATGAAGAATTAGGTATGTATTATGGTTACAAAAACCTGGAAGAAATAGACTATGCTTCAGAATGGGTACTTACTGCACAACCTGCTCACTATGGTAAAAGCGGAAAACTGAGTTTTATTGCACACAGTTCGGGGCAGATATGGGGCAAGGATGTAATGTATGCACAAATCATTAAATGGTTTCCCTTTTCACTTTCTTTAGATGGCTGGAAAGTGATCCGGGAAGATGAAGATATCACCGATCTGTAATTCCCATTGTTTTTAATCGTTTTTAATCGTTTTTAGTATTTTTTACAATAATTCCGAATTTGATTGGAGAGTTGTTTTATATTTATTGTCCAGGAATTTCGATTTTCCACAATAAAGAGATGAAACCACAGATTACACCGGATTACCTAGCGCGGCTTTTTCTATCTATTTCTGTGTAATCGGTGGTTTGCCTTTTCTTCCATTAAATAATTTGCGGAGCTATGTTCTTAAGAATTGAACCACGGATTACCCCACAACCCAAAACAAGAAAAGCAGGAAATAATCTACGACCTGCTATTACATCATATCCAGGGAGGATCCGGCCAACGCCGGTACTACTCCTGGTGAAAATCCTGGAATTTTACCAAAATCTTCACCTGGAGTACACTGTTTTTATGAAAATTTGTAGTTCCATATTGGAGAATCCCTGTTTTTTTTATTATGCAGTTGACAAAATGATAATAATAGTATACTTTAAATATAATATAAAGAATGTTTATTAATATACTGATATAAGATTTTTTTTCTAATTCCTTCCGATTACTTTAAAAATAATGGAAATAAATTAGGAATAACATATTATTCAATCCATTGATAAGAAACGTTCAAAAAAAGTAAAGATACGGACATCAAAAAAGAGATGTCATCAGTAAGGAGAAATTATTGAGTTTTACATCATTTCATTTAGCGAAAAGTATTTTGAGTCAGGTTGAGGTGCTAAAGTATACGCATCCTACACCAATACAACGCAGGGCAATTCCGATTGTATTACAGGGAAAAGATGTCATGGGACTGGCCCAGACCGGTACCGGTAAAACAGCAGCCTTTGTATTGCCAATATTACAACAGCTTTTGCAGGGACCACGCAATACTATCCGGGCCCTTATCATAGCACCCACAAGGGAATTGGTCGAACAAACAAATGCATTTATAACAATTTTCGGAAAGCAGACGGGTTTGCGGAGTCTTGCTGTTTATGGTGGTATAAACAGCTATAACCAGATAAAAACCTTAAGGAAGGGAGTGGAAATCGTCGTGGCATGCCCGGGCAGAATGATAGACCACCTTCAGCATCATGTGATCGACTTGAAACACCTGGAAATACTTGTTCTGGATGAAGCAGATCGTATGTTTGATATGGGATTTTTACCGGATATAAAAAAGATACTGCATTTTATTCCGGCAAAACGGCAAACATTATTGTTTTCTGCAACCATGCCGGAAAGCATTCAGAAGCTTGCATATTCTGTTTTACGAGATCCCTGTCTTATTGAAATAGAGTATACCACTCCATTAAAAAGCATTACACATTTTCTATTTCCCGTGGAACAGCACCTTAAAACATCCCTGTTGCTTAAGATTTTGGAAAATACGGCTTCAGGACCGATCCTTATTTTTACCCGCACCAAACACCGGGCAAAAAACCTGGGTGAAAATTTAAAACGAAATGGCTTTTCCGCCATAGCACTCCAGGGAAATCTCTCACAAAACAAACGTAAGGCTGCGCTTAACGGATTTCGTGACGGTTCCTTTCAAATATTAGTGGCAACAGATATTGCTGCAAGGGGTATTGATGTATCAAACATTACACATGTCATTAACTATGACATTCCGGATACACCAGACGCATACACTCACCGGACAGGACGAACAGGAAGGGCAGGGAATAAAGGAGAAGCTTTTACCTTTGTAACGCAGGATGATTTAAAAATCGTCCACACCCTGGAACGTCATGTGGGAGTCGAATTAAAATGCCGGACTGTCAATAATTTTAACTATAATGCTGAAAGAAAACCGGATACAAACAGGTATTCAAGGGGTTATCAAACTCAATCACGGAGAAAGAAACGAGTGAAAGCCAGCTAAGGTAGATTTCAGGACACTATTCAATGACCTGGAAAGCAGTACATTTTTATAGTATCGCATAGCGGTAATTACAAAGAATATCTGGCTATGCCCACTATTCAACATCTCTTTATAAAATTCACCGGAAATTGCTGCATAATAACCATAATAAAGTGTTCCCCGGGGAATCCCCGGTTTCCCCGGGGGGGGAATTCGAAAACAGGCAAAACTACTTGACATAAAAAATAGAACCACTTAAATACACGGAAAACACTGAATGAAGAAGAAGA
>JAFGQK010000209.1 GCA_016935735.1 Spirochaetales bacterium
TCTTCTTCTTCATTCAGTGTTTTCCGTGTATTTAAGTGGTTCTATTTTTTATGTCAAGTAGTTTTGCCTGTTTTCGAATTCCCCCCATCGATGAGGGGCTGGAAGTTTACCTATGCTGTCATTCCTGCTTTAGCAGGAATGACAGCATTAACAATGGAGAAATCCGGTTATTCACCGGTATCCGGGATTATATGTTACACCGCTTCCTTTACCATTTCCAATGTCTGTTCGGGTATGATTTCTGAGTTTTTAAGACTGCGGTTTACCCAGATGAAACTTATAATGGCAGAGATGACATTTCCTGTTATAATCCCAATCCATGCACCATATATTCCAAAGTTAAAAATATAGGTTAACGCCAGGGCTACGGGGACTGTTATTATTAATAAGCGTAAAAGGGTTAATACAAAACCGGGAAACGGTTTTCCAATAGCCTGAAAATATGCCCTGGCAATGATACTTGCCGTGGCAAAAACAAAACTGATTTCCACAATTCGTGTGTAAAGGACTGAATAGTGAACAACTTCTTTTATACCGGAAAAAATGGAATAAATAAATGGTGCAAAAATAAAAAGGATTATAGAAATCAGACCGGCGAGTATTACGGATATACGGACAGATACTTTCCATGTTTCCTTTACCCGGTCTATTAATTTTCTTCCATAATTCTGGCCCACGATAGTGACAACAGCTGAAGAAATTGCAAATATTAAATATAGAATTAATTGCTCAAAGGAAAGACAGATTGTATAGGCAGTTAATGCAAGTTTATCGATGTTTATCATTATCGCATTAAAGATAAATAAACTGACTGCAACGACGGATTGACTCAATGTTTGTAATCCTCCAATAGAAATAATTTCCGAAATAATACTCCCATCGATATTGGATAGTTTCCACTTTACTTTTACAATGGATTTATTGGTCATAAACAGGGTGATAATATATAAGAAACCGATAAACGAACCTATGGTTGTGGCCAGACCGGCTCCTCTTATATCCATCTTGAAAAGAAAGATGAAGATTGGATCTAAAATAATATTAGCTACCGTGCTTATTAACATGGAAATCATAACCGGTTTCATCATCCCTTCACCTTGAAATATTCCTGTAAAAACATTGGTGATAAACAATATAGCTGCTGTTGGGATAATAAAATAAAAATATTCAACGCCCCTTAACAGGTAATTATTTCTGGCTCCCAGAAAAGCCAGGATGGTATTCCCGAATAAATAAGCAATGAACAAAGTAACTACCCCAAGGATGATGCTGATAATCAATCCCGATTCCACTGTTTTATTGAGTCGTTTATAATTTTTACTCCCGATGCAGCGGGCCACGATGGAACTTAAGCCCACATTTATGCCACTGGCAATGGCAGTAGACAGAAAGATGATCGGGTAAATAAGGCCAACAGCGCCTAAATAACTGCCATCAGTATTGGCAATCCGGGAAACCCAAAATTTATCTGTCAGGTTATAAACAAACTGTAAACACATACCCATGAAAATTGGTAATGATAGTTTTTTGAGAAGTGGTAAAATTGGTCCATCAAAAATACCTGGTACTTCTTTTTTGATCATAATATCCTCCAATAAAAATAATAGTATAGTTAAAGTAAAACTTACTTTGAAACTCAATTAAATGAACCAGCCGGCGACTGTTTTCAGGAAACAATGCCATACTCGTTGGAAAATAGCCCTATTTCCGGATATTCATATTCTATTGATATATTTGAAAGAATAGCTTCAATCACCTCTTCCTGTTGGTCAATAAAATAAAAATGATTGCCCGGAAATAACTGGATATTTGCCTTTTCCAGAGTCACCCTGTCCCATCCCTCTAATTTATTCACAGGAACGGCCCTGTCGTCTTTTCCTCCAAAGATAGTGAGAGGGCAATGCAGTTTCATTCCCTCGCTGTATTCAAAAGATTCAATAAGTTGAAAATCTTTCCTTAAAATAGGAAGTAATATTTTTATAAAATCAGGATTATTTAAAATTTGAGATGGGATTCCTCCAAAGTTTTTTATTTCCTGTATAAATTGATCGTCCGCTAAATGTGATATTTTTTTAAACAAAGGTTTATTATGCGGTGCGGCACTGGATGAAAAAAAGATATGAACAGGATGCAGCCCGTATTTTTCTATTATTTCCAGGACAAGATGAAACCCGATTATTGTTCCCATGCTATGGCAGAAAAAGAAGAAGGGTCTATCCAGAAATGGTAATAATTCAGGCATGAGATGAGAGACCGCATCTTTATAACAGGTGAAAGCAGGTTCCTCGTATCTTTCTTCTCTTCCGGGCAATTGAACAGCGCACAATTCAATTTGTCCCGGCAGGGAATTATTCCATCTTTTGAAAACACTCGCACCCCCGCCGGCGAAATGAAAGCAAAACAACCTGTAGGGGGCCGATTTTCTTTCCTCAAATATTTTTATCCATTTGTTTTTTTTATACATACGTTAACTCCAATTATTTAAGAATAATAGATAAACTATGCAAAAAATGTGCCATCCTGGAATGAATGATGATATCTTCTCCGATTTTCTGATTCTTATGGTGTATTGAATGCAAATTACATGTGCTTTATTTGCCCCCGGCAGAAAAACTCTCTTTTTTTTCCATAACAACTGACCAAGAATTAATGGTCAAATCAAATTTGAATTATTAAAATGACATATGTATATCAAAAATGAATACTCGTAAGGAAGAATTGTTTTCCATTAATAGTCAAAAATGGAGTAATTATTTCATTTCTGACAATATCGTGTTGAACCCAATTGTCATTTTCCCGGGTTATCCGCTTTTTATCCTGTTTTATTCAATAAAAAATCAAAATAAAAGAAAAATATATATGACTGGCGATGAACTGGCATATTATTTGCTTATACATTTCTGATTAAGAATTTCATATGAGTATATATGATTTTAAAATTTTATCATTATAAGGAGAAAATAATGAAAGTATTATTCTTAACACCACCTTTAAAGGATTATGCGCATTATGGCGATAATGTCATTCCCTATACTGAATATGCTATGTATGCAGCATTTCTTCAAAGGGAGATAAAAGGGATTGAAGTGGATATACTGGAATGCCCGGCTCACCGTATTACAATGCAGCAATTACCAGCGGAGTTGAAAAAGCAGTCACCTGATATTGTTGTTATCGGTATATTGTATGCCCCGCAATCAATAGAAGTAAACGAGGGATTCAAAATGGTAAAACAGTATAATGAACAAATCATTACCATTGCCGAAGGTCCCCATTTCGGGGCTATCCCAAAGGAAACCCTGGAATCAAATCCCCATATTGATTTTGTGATAGTCGGGGAAGCAGAGTTGACCTTATGTGAAACTGTCCGTTTTATAATGGAAGAAAAAACAGAATTCGGTGATATTGATGGTCTCGTATACAGGAAAGGGAATGAAATTGTCATTAATTCTCCCCGGGAGTTAATCAATAACCTCGATGATCTTCCCACACCGGCTTATCATTTAATGCACCTTGAAAAGAATCTGTACTATCAATTCAATACCCTGGATCATTACATAAGGCTGTATTCAAGCCGGGGATGCAAGGGCCGTTGTATCTTCTGCCACCGCTGGCCCCAGTACAAGGGAAGGTATCGAACGAAAAGCGGACATAAAATGGCCATGGAGGTTTTGTACCTCTATGAAAGATATGGAATAAACGCCTTTGATATCTATGATGCCGATTTTGGTGAAGATCCACTCATGGTGAGAAATTTCTGCACGGCTTTAGTTGAAAGCGGGGCCGGGGCAGAATTGAATATCTGGTTTGATACCCGGGCGGATAATATTATTCTCTGGGAAAAGCACCGGTTATTGCCCCTGCTGAAAAAAGCAGGTGTGCGATTATGTGCTCTCGGTGTTGAATATTTTACCGATGACAGCCTGAACACTATGGGAAAGAAGACCACGGTATCCGATATCACAACAGCCTTTCATATCCTGAAAAAGCATAACATCCCCAATGGGGCACTGGCTATCATGGGGTGGCCGGAGGAAACCAGGGAAACCGCGTATGCCCTCTATCATTTTGTCGAAAAGGAATTGGATCCGGATGTTTTTGTGCTTCAAATGCTTCAACCCCTGCCAGGGACAATTTTGTGGAATAAACTTAAAAATGATAAAACACTGGAAGCTGACTATAAATTCTATAACCGCTTTTATCCTGTTATTTCGACAAAATATTTATCCAGGCAGGAGCTGGGCGGAATTTACAAGGAACTGCTTAACCGGTTTTATACCGATACATCGAAATTCACCTATCTGCTGGAACACGAAAACCGGCTGGTAAGGGCGGCGGCTTCCTATTTTGTAGAAAAATTAACTCCTGCAAAGGAAAAGGTTTCTGCATAATTATTAAAGGAATATGAAATGAGAAAGTATAATAAGAAAAATAGCGACAAAAATCAGGACATCGCTATTATTGGAATTGCCTGCAGATTCCCGGGGGCAGGTACAAAGGAAAAATTCTGGGAAAACGTAAGAAGCGGTATTAATTCCATCAGGGAAATTACCCCCGACAGATGGGATATCGATACATTCTATTCCGGGAATTTCGATGATCCCGGTAAAAGCTTGAGTAAATGGTGCGGGTTAATTGAGAATATCGATAAGTTTGACAATAAGTTTTTCAATATATCTGACCGGGAATCAAGAAACATGGATCCGCAGCAGAGGCTGCTTCTCCAGGAAACCTGGCATTGCATTGAAGACGCGGGGATTCCTCTTAAACAATTACAGGATACAATTACCTCCGTGTATGTCGGGGTAATGGCAACTGACTATCAAATGAAAATGGCTGAATCAGGTGAACCTGTTGATAGTTACTCCTGCCTGGGCAATTATGAGTGTATCCTGGCTAACCGGATTTCATATATTTTTGATTTAAAGGGAGAAAGTATTTCCATCGATGCGGCATGTGCATCCTCGCTGCTGGCCATTCACAACGCGAAAAGAGCTCTTCGTAATGGTGAGTCTGATTTTGCTATTGCTGCAGGAATCAGCTTGAATTTACATCCCTGGAAATACATCTCTTTTTCCAAATCAAGAATGCTGAGTCCTGACGGGCAATGTAAAACATTTGATAAGAACGCCAATGGGTATGTTCCCGGGGATGGGGCAGGCGTGATCCTCCTTCAACGCCTGGAGGATGCGGTGGCACAAAAAAATGTGATTTATGGTGTATTAAAAGGAACCGCTGTAAATCATGTGGGAAAAACTATCTCCATTACTGCACCCGGGATTGAATCGCAAAAAGAGGTTATTGTTAAAGCCCTGGAAGATGCAGACATATCGCCGGATACAATATCATATATTGAAGCACACGGTACAGGTACATCATTAGGCGATCCCATTGAAATTGCAGGATTAACCAGTGCTTATAAATCTTATACGGATAAATTACAGTACTGTAAAATCGGATCTGTTAAAACGAATATCGGACATCTGGAAGCCGCTGCCGGGATTGCAGGGGTTATTAAAGTTCTGATGATGCTGAAACATAAACAGATCCCTCCCATCGTTAATATAAAGACGATTAATCCCATCATCAATTTTAAGGAAACACCGTTTACTATTGCAGAAGAAACAGAAGAATGGAAACAGGAAGATTCATCACATCCATTACGGGCCGGGATTAGTTCCTTTGGTATGGGAGGGGTTAACTCACATGCAATAATAGAAGAATATGTATATAAAAAATCAAAAAGCAAGAGCAATAAAAATGAAGAATTATTTCTCCTGTCGGCGAAATCGGAAAAAAGCTTTGTTCATCTGATTGAAAGATGGAAAGCATTTATAAAATCGCCGGAATATCAACTATTGTCCCTGAAAGATATCTGTGGAACCCTTGTTTATGGAAGAAATCATTTTCCTTATAGAAACGGGATTATTGTAAAAAGCAGGAAAGAAATACAGGATTTTTTAGAGCAGGCACCTGGTTGTTTTCCGGGTAATGAAACCGATTTTTATGAATTGAATGTTGGACA
>JAFGQK010000210.1 GCA_016935735.1 Spirochaetales bacterium
AATTGATATTTTTGGATGCTTTGCAAGCAGAATTTCGTTTTTTCTCAAATCAGGAAAATTTAAAATGCCACAGCGCAAAAAGCTTGTTATGAATTCGGGTTGACAAAACGATAAGATGAGTATATGATAAAGAAAATTTTATAAGATTGTGAACCGTTTATATAAGCGAGCGTCGTATAATGGCAATACCCAAGCTTCCCAAGCTTGTGCCGGGAGTTCGATTCTCCTCGCTCGCTTTTTTTAATGCTTGCGGGATAGAATTATACTTATACCCTCATCTCTTTCTTAAGGTTCCCTGAATTGATTTTAAGTACCTTTTATTTTGAAAAGGAAAGGATAAAATCATACACTCCATATTCTTTGGTAAATCAGTCTGTATAACATAACGTGCGTTAGATTTATCAAAACCTATGCTCAACGCGATTGTTGCTGTAATTATGTCTACTTCATCTTTATTAAAGCATCCTGGTTAGTAAGAAGAAATACCTGTATCAATCCAGCCCATAATGGGACTTATCAATTATCAATTGTTGTGTATGGGCTTTAAATGAATTTGCTAAACCCTGGAATTGAATAGCTATGTCCCTGGTTATATACTCCCGGAGGAAACAGATCACAACCATAAATTTTCCACCTATAGTATATCCCCCACCAATTCCGAATACAGACCTGATGTTGTATTGTTTTACAAAATCCTGAAATGCAATAATGAGCCTTCCTTTACTGTCTTTTGTTACATTAGCCTCGGGAACATAAAAAGTACCAGCCATTTTTCCTATATGTTCGGCAACAATATCCGGCTCCCCTCTTATCCACCCAAGGTTAAAACCGAGTTGTTCCAGTAATGCACTCATCATTGGAATTGATGATACAAAGTCGGCAGTAGCAAGGGGTATTCCCTGGTGACCGTTTGACTTTGTCCTGTCGTTCCAATCAGGAACTTCCCCCTTTGTACCGAAAAGTGTGAGAATCTGTGAATCGGAATCAATTTTTAACGATGCACTTTGAGCGAGATCACTGACTTTGTTTTGTATTCTTCCCGGAAGTTCCGCAAAAGGGACTGTAATAAATAACCGTAAAAGAACAATAGATTCTGAAAACATATTATAGAATGTTTCAACGAATACCCGGGCTTTTTCTTCCAAAGAATTATCATTCTCTAAAGCCTTATTGAATTGATTTGTGAGTTGAACCATATTATATCTGCTTTCACTTATTAACATAAAACTACTCCTCTCTATTTACCTTGATTAGTAAAATTACCAGGATGTTATTCTATTTATGCTCCTATACTATAAGTTTATATTTTTTTTTAATATTTGTTATTAGAATTTGATTAATTATGTGAATAATCCAGGCAGTTCAGTTTTACGATTGTGTTCTCTTTCCAGCATGAGGAAAAAAAACAATATGATTTTTCAGATATTGCCGGAGAATTATCCTGGAAAGGAAATCCTGTAAAAGAGCAAAGAAAAATACGGGATGATAGTGGAATTTAGATTAAAATACTCAAATAATACTTGTAAAGAATTTTAATTTCATAAATAATAATTTTCAGAAGAAATGATGAAAAGAAATGATGCGTATCTTCCACGTAAGTATATTTTTCAGGCTATATATAAGTATGTTGAAAATAATAATTTAATTATCGAAAAGGATAAGGAAGAAAAAAAACAAATTTTATCTACTGAAACTTCAATAATAGATGAAATTGATTATT
Organism: Spirochaetales bacterium; assembly: GCA_016935735.1. Lineage (GTDB taxonomy): Bacteria > Spirochaetota > Spirochaetia > SZUA-6 > JAFGRV01 > JAFGRV01. The sequence goes on from JAFGQK010000210.1 coordinate 1,721, forward strand.
TATCTATTACATGGTTAATAAAAAAAGTTGAATATTTATATATTATAAAGGATACTTATCGATTTGAAACAGAAGACACCGGGACAGAGGAATTTGAGGTGGAAGTATTTATTACATCTGAGAGTGGGAAACCCCTCCTTCGTTCGTATTTTAGGAGAGCATTTGGAATATATTTTTACGAGATTGTCTCGGGCCCTTCTTATTTTTTTGATCTTGATACATTCGATGAGGATATTAATGATCCGTTAATCAAATACATATTTAGTGAATCGAAATTAATTATGGACGGGGATTTACCACGGTCACATTTACTTAATAAAATCCCTCCTTTATATTAGTTAAACCTATGAAATATAAAAAAGGGTATAAATAAAACTAAGTATGAGATATTCAGTTGAAAAATCCATTAAAAAATTCAACAAAATTTTTCATCTCCAGGAACCTCCATTTTGCCAGGATTGGTATCTGGAATGTGCCGATAAATTCAAATTACCGGCATTTATAGATGGCTATACGAAATACTGCGAGGACGATGATGACCGCTTTACCCTTATGACAATTATACTTGGTTCCTATGAAATGTATGTTGAAGAAGAAGGGCATTCCCCGGAGATTTGGGGCAAAATAGCAGGTATTTTACAAAAGAATAAAGAACTTCATAAGGATACTATCTCCTATTGGTGTTTATGGGATGAGGATGATCCAGACAACTGGCTTGTACTTACCGGATATATGAGGGGAATTTGATATTATTTCAATACCTGGGATGTAAGGAGTACTGGATGCCTGATGTAGTAAAACTGAAACAAGACCTGCTGAAAAACGGTTCATTATCTGATGCATTCAGAAATCAAATAGCAATGTTACCTGATGATAGTGCATTAGAACTTTTTACTGAAATAATAAATGAATACAATGAACATAATAACCTTTTCCTTGCCGTTCAACTATCAACTGAAATAATGAAAAGAAAAGCAATTAAATATCTTAATGTACTCTATAATCTGAAAGAGCGGATTGTATCAGAGAATGTCGCTCTTTCATTAAAACAAAGATTGCATATGAATATAGAATTACTGGAACTTGAAGCAAATACAGATATTGATAGAATAGTATGCCCTTGTTCAATTTATTCCAGATATAATGAGCATCCGGAGAATTGTCCGGGTCTTACCATTGTATCCGAAGATGATCAGGGCGGCGGATATGTCTATTATGTTGTTTATAAAGTAAAATGCAATACGTGCGGAAGGCGATGGAAAATTAAACTACAGGAAACCAGTGCACATAAGATGTCATTATCATGGTCTATGGATTTCGACGATGCTGTATGATAAAAGAAAGGCTATATGGCCAGGATATTGGTGATGATGAATCCACGGGAGATGCTGTTGTATTGGGGGGAATTCGAAAACAGGCAAAACTACTTGACATAAAAAATAGAACCACTTAAATACACGGAAAACACTGAATGAAGAAGAAGA
>JAFGQK010000211.1 GCA_016935735.1 Spirochaetales bacterium
ATTGATCCATATATAGTGGTGTTTATAAATATTTTCCTCATAAAACACCACTATTTTTAAACAAAAAAAGGCTTTTTGGACAGCCCCCACGATTATAATTTTTCCTGCAATGTAAGAATTTCTTCCCTGGAAAGTTCTGTTGTATCCATAATATCTTCTATGGAGAATCCTTTTTTAAGCATTCTTTTTGCTACTCTTATCTGTCTTCTTTGTTCCCCTTCTTTTATCTGTTTATCCTTCAATCCCAATTCATCCACCTTTTCCATTAATCCTGCGTCACTACCCCGCTTCCGTTTATATCGATCCTGGGGCCGAGATAACGCGGCAGGGGTTTGAATAGTTTTATATCCAGAAATGCCTTGTACTGGGCAAAGAACTCCCTGAACGCATTCTTTCCCGCATCCGCATAAACACGTAAATCCGACGGAACACCAGAGGCATCAAGTCCGAGACCGGACGCGATGTAAAGTGCCCGGGGGAGATGGAAGGAGTTTGATGCAATAATAAGTTTTTTCACCCCAAAAACATCACGGGCACGGTAACAGGAATCATAGGTACGGAATCCCGCATGGTCCATGAAAATATCATGTTCATTCACCCCATGGGAAAGAACGAACTGTTTCATGACATTTACCTCATCGTACGAGGTATGTCCATGGTCACCGGATACAATGAGTTTTTCCACCTTGCCTTTTTTGTAGAGTTCAATCCCAACCAGCAAACGGTCTTCAAGTACATGAGAAGGCTTGTCTCCCCAGATCGAGGCACCGGGGATAAGACAGATCTTGCTTGCCGGAACAGTATCAACGGAATAGATGCGGTTTCTGTATTTATTATTTACTTCCGTGCGTATTACACAAAGCAAAATGAAAACAGTACACAGAATAGCACTTATGGAAATGATAAGGATAAGTTTTGTCATGATACAGGTCCGATTATACCGGAAAATGGAAATGATGTAAAGTATCTATTACCTTCCCGGTGTAACACCATTATTAAAAAAAAAAATGATTTTTCTTCTCACTCTTAGTATACTATATAAGGGAAGCGCACAACAAGAAGCCATTTATCTCCTCCCTGGAAAAAATTTACTTGAATGGAGCAGGGGAAATTGTTCTTTTTAAGGATAATGCACAAGAATATAAAAAACAAGAAGGTGTATACAGATAAAAAGGTCGGTTTTAAAGAGTTGATTGTGAAAGCTTATTCACCATATTCACGATCCGTTTGGATAATGAAAAAAGAAGCTGCTTTATCCATTTGGGATTGGTAAAGAATATTTCCTTGAAGTTCTCCCGTGAAAACACAAGTGCCTCCACTTCACCGCATGCGATGACCGTTGCACTGGTCAATGATTTGTCAAAAAAACTCATTTCTCCAAGGAGTTCACCTTTTCCCACCTTTGTGAGTATCTTGTACTTTTTGTCCATCTTTTTTGCGATATATACCTCCCCGCGGAGAATCCAGAGAAGCTGATCAAGTATTTCACCTTCCTTTATAAGGATTTGTCTATCTGCAAATATTTTCCTGAAACGGGGATGCCTGGAAATATCCGGCGGTTCATTGTCGATAAGGTTGATTTCCGGGATATCTTTCGAGGATACGGGTTTGTTTTTTGAATTGGAAAGCTGTCCCCCGTATTCGGAATTAAGGATACGGAGCAGCCTGGACAGACTCCTGATCGAAGTGATTGCAAGTTGGTGGGAGTTTTCCGTTGCCTGTAAAAAATAATCCGGCACCCATTCATACAATTTCGATGTTTCCATGGAAATTGCATCGCCAAGCCTCCCGATTTTACCGATTGCAGCTTCAATACCAAAGAGATTATTCGGCTGCAAATAATATTTAAAATTTATACCGCTGGGAAGTTTGTAATCTATTTTTACCAGTCCGGCCATAATATAGTATATTGGCTTTTGTTCATCAGCATCACCCCGGCGGTAAATAATGCTTTTTGAGTCAAAGGTAACAATCTTTCCTAATTCAAGTCCTATAAAGTCGTCTTTCATCAGTTTCAGGTTTTAGTATAATTTTTTTTATTTATTTATGCAAAGCATTTCCCTCTTTCCAGGAAAAAAAGTCATTGTCAAAGGATTCTTTTCACGTTGCCCTTATTTGTACTCTGACCGGAACCAGTCGTAGAGTGCTTTAATCCTGTTATAGAGAGATTGAATCCTGCTCTTCGCTATACCGAACATATCAGTTGCACGCAAGCATGAAAATCCGTAAAAAAGAATCTCCCTGCCATAGGGAATTATGATAATATAACTTTTCAGGTTGTGGGGTTTAATCAATGGGATAATGGTATACCATATCTGGGTGAAGTTTTCCATTACCATGATAAAGGTTTGTCCATCGTAAGCGTATTCAACCTGGCAGATATAGTTACCAAAAGAAGAATCCTCCAGGTAAGCAAAAAGTTCACTTTTTTCCGGGATTTGGCTGGTATTGGTTACCACCGGATCATCCATCCTCTTTTTTCCTGTGGGGGAATCAATAACAAATGCATCATGATAGAATATTCTCATCCTTTTTCTGCTGGCAGAATAATATTCTATCCCTTTCAGGGTACTTATAGACCGCAGGGTATTGTAAAGAAAGAGAGGTTTCCCCTTATCTGTCACGTCTTGATCGGGTTTAAAAAGAAGCAATAGTTCAACTCCGGCTGTTGGATTGAGTTCCCGGACTTCTTTTATTATGTGCTCCTTTGCATTAATTTCCGGGATAAGGGTAAGCGATTTTCCCTGCCCGAAAATTACTGAAATCTCTCTTTCTTTTAAAAGAACATCAAGTTTTTCAGGGTCTATAAACCGTGTAAGCGGGTTTTCATTTTCTTCACCATAAACGTAAAGAACGAAGAAAAAGAAAACCATTGATAAACCCATGACCTTTATGTTATACTTCTTCATGTTCAGGGTACAGAGTAAATCAGTATCTGCAATTGTTCAAGTGAAATTTATGAAGAAACGGGCAATAAACATTATTTTAAGGTTTTAAAAGAAAGAATAAGAAAAGAGAATAAGAAAAGAGAATAAATGAAAAAGTGTATTGCTTTTACCGGCGGTGGTACGGGCGGGCATGTATTTCCCGGACTTGCAGTAATTGATGAGTTAAAACAAAAGTGGCAGGGAAGAATCATATGGATTGGATCTTATACCGGTATGGAAAAGAAACTGGTACAAAAGAAAAGGATACTTTTTTATGGTATTCCTGCAGGAAAAATGAGGCGGTACTTTTCGATCCATAATTTTTTTGATATTTTTAATATTCTCGCTGGAATTGTCTGTGCCTTTTTTATACTCATAAAAGAACGGCCTGCCTGCATATTCTCTAAAGGCGGGTATGTGAGTGTCCCTGTTGTTCTTATGGGTTTTCTTTTGCGGATACCGGTGATAACTCATGAATCGGACTTTGATCCCGGGATTGCTACCAGGATTAATTCCCTGTTTGCAAAAAAAGTGTGTATCTCTTTTAAGGAAACTGTCAGGTTTTTCCCTGAATGGATAAAGAAAAAGGTCATTTTTACCGGGAATCCCGTGCGTTCTGCAATAGGAAGGGGTGATTCATCCACAGGAAAAGAAATCCTCGGCTGTGCGGATAATGAAAAAATCCTGCTTGTCCTTGGGGGAAGTCTCGGGGCTCTGGCAATCAACAGGGCTTTATCAAAAATACTGAATCATCTTACCGGAATGTGTTTTGTGGTGCATCAGATGGGACAGATGAATTACCGTAAGGAAGAGAAAAAACAATACTATCCTGTTCCTTTTTTCCATGAGGAATTTCCCCATATTCTTGCTGCAAGTGACCTGGTGGTAAGCCGTGCCGGGGCAAATACCCTCTGGGAATTGGCAGCAACGGGGAAACCTTCAATTCTTATTCCTCTTTCTGTTTCAGGAAGCAGGGGTGACCAGATACGGAATGCCCGGGTGTTTCATGACCTTGGTGCATCAATTGTACTCGAACATGGGCCGGCTTTACATGAAAAGCTTCTTGAAACAATTACTCATCTGTTCAATAATACTCATGATTTAGAGGAAATGGGGAGAAAAGCCCGGTCATTTAAAGCAATGGGGGCATTAAAAAAAATAACGGATATGCTTCTTAAAATGGCAAAAGAAATATCGGTATAAGGGAAATTTCCCGGAGTAAAGACTGTTCAAAAAGCAGCTATTTTATCATATTATAACAGGTGCTTTTTGCTATTTTTGTTAAGGAAGAGGAAAAGAATGTTATCGATACTTGATATTATTTTTATTATTGTTTTTATCATTATCGTTGTCCGGTGTATCATGAGGGGTTTTGTGGAAGAATTCCTTTCGATGGCAGCACTCATCTGTGGTATTGCAGGCGCGGTCTTTTTATCCGGCCCGGTGGGAAAACTCCTGGATACCTATTTCGGGCTTTCAATGTGGAGTCATATTATTGCATTTTTAGGCTGTTTTATTGTTATCTATATCATCATCAAGATCCTGGAAGGAATTATCCATAATATCTTTGATAAGCTGAACCTGGATAAGCTGGATAAGGTGTTAGGTTTTTTACTCGGGTGCCTGGAAGGTTTCCTTGTTGTTGCTGTTATCGTATTCCTTTTGTCATGGTTTACATGGTTGCCGTTTGTTGACATTGAGCAGCTTCTTAAAACCAGTTTCATAGCACGATTCATACTACCTTTTCTGGCCCCTATTACCCGTATTCAGGCATAGCGGCGATGTATTATGAAGATGGGAAACCCGGCAAAGATCCGGGCTTTTAATTATTATGTTTGATAATATTATTGGGCAGAAAAATACGATAAGAACCCTTAAAACAGAGATCAGGGATAGTACCCTGCCCCGTGCAATGCTTTTTTGCGGACCTCCCTTTGCCGGAAAGTTATCCACAGCACTTGAAACGGCACGAATTCTTACCTGCGACAGGAAGAGTGCAGACTGGACATGTGATTGCCAATCCTGTTTACGAAACAGGATTCTTCTCCATCCCAACCTTCTTCTTCTTGGATACAGGGATTTCAGTGTCGAGGTTGCTGCCAGTGCGCAGGTATACCAGAAAACAGAAAGTATTTCCGGCAAGTATCTTTTCATACGATCGGTGCGTAAACTTTTAAAACGCTTTGATCCTGTTCTTTATAATGATGATAATACAAATCTGAAAAAGGTCAGATCCTCTTTTCAGGAGATTGAGGAATTCCTGGATGCAATCACCGTGAAGACGGATGTATCACCCGGTATTTCCGGTAAATCATTAAACAAGATTATTACACTCTGTCAAAAGATTTCCGGTACTGCAAAAACAAAGAATATTCCTATCGATCATATACGGAAAGCAGTGTACTGGGCACATATATCAACGTCCGGTACAAATAAAATCATTATTATAGAAAATGCAGACAGGATGCTTGACTCCTCCAGGAACTCTCTTCTTAAAATACTCGAAGAACCGCCGGGAAATATATACATCATTCTGCTTACCTCCCGGAAAGGGGCAATCATTAAGACGATTCTCTCCCGGCTGCGCCCCTATCATTTTACTGCACGGACAAAAGAAGAGACACATGAAATTCTTAGAAAAATTTTTAAAGAAGAACCCGGGGAATTGCTGTCTTTACGGGATTATTTTTTATCCTGGGAAAAATGTAATCCCACTGCACTCAGACATTTAGCCCGCAAATATATCGAACATATTCTTGCAGACGATAGTGATGAACTGGATATTAAGGAAGAGATGGCAGAATTATTTGAGTCGGGGGCAGTAAAAACAGCACTTGTATCCTTTGCAGAGGAACTCACCTGTATTTTCCAGCAGGTGTTGCATAAAGCATCTTTTGAGCAGGTCGGATTTAACCATGTGGAAAAGTGGGCTCATATGCTTACCACAGCAATACAGGAGTATGAATTGTATAATTTAAATCCCACGAATGTAATAGAGAGTCTTTATTATAAAATGAAAGCACTATTATGAGAAAGTTTGTTAAGAGAGCCCTTGAGAAGTTTGAAAAACTCGAAAACAATCAGGTGAAAAAAATCCTCCGGGATATATCAGGAGAAAATGAACTCCTGGAAGCAGTACTCTACTCCCTTGAATACGGTGTTATTGTCGTTGACAGGAATCATCGTATTCTTTTCGTGAATAAATCATCAAGACGGCTTATTCCCTTGATAAATGGCGACATTGTTGATCTGGTAGTGTGGGATGCAGTAGAGGATAAGGAGATTTCACTCTTTCTTATTGACTCACTTTCAAAACAGGAAAAGGTATTTGACCGGGATTTTACCCTGGGAAACGGGCACCAGCGGACAATCTCATTCAGTCTAATGCCTTTAGTAAGAGAAAAAAAGATACATGGAAACCTTATCTATATTGAAGATGTCACGGAAAAACGAACCCGGGAAGCACGGCTCAGACGTGCAGAGAGTCTTGCATCACTCACAACCCTTACAGCAGGGGTAGCCCATGAGATAAAAAACCCCCTTGGCTCCATCGGAATTCATATTCAGCTTATCCAGAAACAGATTAAAGAAAAAGATACGATAGAAACAAAGGAGATCAGGGAAGCCCTGGATGTAATTAATGAAGAGGTTACACGGCTGAACAGGATTGTACTCGATTTTCTTTTTGCAGTGCGGCCCATGGATTCAAAACCTGAACTGAAAGATTTTAATATTCTTGTCACGGATTTACTTCAATTTCTTAAGTATGAGCTCGAGGAAGCCCATGTTGAATTGAATGTTGACCTTGGAAAGATTCCTTTTATAGAGATGGATGAAAAATATATAAAACAGGCATTGCTTAACATTATCCAGAATGCGCTTTCTGCCATGCCGGATGGGGGAACACTTACTGTTAAAACATTTGTAGAAGATGAAAACGTGTTTATCGAGATAAAGGATACAGGAACCGGAATCCCGGATGAAATTCAGGATAAGATTTTTGAACCGTATTTTACAACAAAAGATTTCGGATCGGGATTGGGTTTAACGCTTGTGTATAAAATAATAAAAGAACATCTGGGTGAAATATTTATTCACTCCAAACAGGGGATAGGAACAAGTTTTATTATAAGTTTCCCAATACCTCAGAAGGAAAGAAGGCTGCTTGAATTTGCGGAAGAAGGGAGCATGTGATGAAATTCAATGTTATGGTTGTAGACGATGAAAAAAATATACGCGAAGGATTGGGGAAGACTCTACAGCTTGATGGGTATAATGTAATTCTGGCAGCTGATGGAGAAGACGCATACCAGGAATTAAAAACCAGTGAAATCGATCTGATTATTGCCGATCTTAAAATGCCGAGATTATCCGGGGAGAAACTTCTTACCATGGTAGTTGCGGAATATCCCACTATTCCCGTAATTATTCTCACAGGCCATGGTACCATAGAGGCTGCGGTTACTGCAATGCGTAATGGCGCTTATGATTTTCTTACCAAGCCGATAAACCTTGACAGATTCTCTCTTCTTGTGAAAAGGGCCTTGTCCAACAGGGAACTGGTACTTCAGCACAGGGCACTCCAGGAAGAACTGGAAAAAAGGAAACAGTTTCCCAATATCATTGGTAAGAGTGCACAGATGAAAAAGATATTCGAGGTGGTGAACCAGGTAGCACCGACAAAAGCATCAGTACTTATTACCGGGGAAAGCGGTGTGGGTAAGGAACTTTTTGCTGATGCAATTCATTATAATTCACCCAGGGCAGGCAAGCCTTTTATCAAGGTGCACTGTGCAGCATTATCCGAAACCCTCCTGGAAAGTGAGTTGTTTGGTCATGAAAAAGGGGCTTTTACCGGTGCTATTGGAAAAAAGAAAGGAAGGTTTGAACTCTCAGATGGCGGGACAATTTTCCTGGATGAAATCGGGGAGATTAATCAGAACATACAGATAAAAATATTACGGGTTCTCCAGGAAAAAACCTTTGAGCGGGTAGGCGGGGAAGAAACCCTGAAAGTGGATATCAGACTCATTTCAGCAACAAATAAGGATTTAATGGAAGAAATAAAGAAAGGTACTTTCAGGGAGGATTTGTATTACAGGCTCAATGTGGTTAATATTGCAATTCCCCCTCTTCGTGAAAGAAAGGAAGATGTCTCGCTCCTGATTGCTGCATTTATGAAGGAATTTGCAAAGGAAAATGGCAAAACTATAGAGGGAATCGATCCAAAGGCAAAGGGCAATCTTTACAATTATTCCTGGCCCGGAAATATCAGGGAATTAAGGAACTGTATTGAAAGTGCAGTGGTAATGTGTAAAGGAAATATCATTACAAATGAGGATCTGCCTTCATATATCCAGTCAGATTCAGACAATTATATAAAACTCTCTTTAGGCATGACCCTGGCAGAAGCAGAGAAAGAGATAATAAGAAACACCCTGAATTATCAGAAAGGTAACAAGACAAAAACCGCTGATATTCTCGGTATTGGCAGGAAAACCCTTCACCGTAAATTAAAAGAGTACAGTTTGTAGTTACAGATGTAATCTTTACTGTTATAGGGATTATTTGTAAGAAAGTCTGCCTGTGAAGGAAAAATCAGGATTTTATTTATGCGGAATTTTTCTTCCTGGCATCCTCTTCTATACTGATTACCTTTTTCCTTGTATTTAGATAATGGATAAAGCCATATCCCATTAAGCTTCCGATCCATACAATAAGAATAAGATATACATTCGATTCCTTTGGCATAATCACGGAAGTAATGGCAATAATACTCAAGTAGAAACAAACACAATAGATGAGTGCAAGGATTTTCTTTTCGCTTAAACCCATATCAAGAAGTTTATGATGTATATGCTCCCTGTCGGGGGAGAGGATTGTTCTGCCATCACCTATCCTCCGGATAATTGCTGCGAGGGTATCCATAATCGGTACCAGGAGAAGAGTTATGGGTACTAAAACCGTGGCAAAAGATGCTGCTGCGGAAATACCCATTAAAGGAAGAATAGAGAGGGTAAATCCTATAAGAAGGCTTCCTGAATCTCCCATAAAGATTTTTGCCGGGGGAAGATTAAAAAGTAGAAAGCCCGCTGTTGCGCCAAAAAGTGTAAAAGCGATGATTGCTGTGGTGACCTGTCCCTGAATAAGGGCAATGATTCCCATTGATAAAGAAGCAAATGCCGTAATCCCGCCAGCCAGACCATCCATACCATCGACAAGGTTCATGGCATTGGTAATTGATATAATCCAGAATATAGTAAAAGGATAAGCCAGGAAACCTAATGAGATGCGTCCAATATATGGTATCGGAATCTCTTTAAAGATAAAACCACCGCATGCAACACAACCTGCTGCAATAATCTGGAACAGGAGTTTTACCAGTGGTTTCTGTTGTATGAAATCATCCAGCAACCCGATAAGATGGATAATAAGTATCCCTGCCAGGAGGAACAGGTAACGGGATGATATCAGGTATGACATGGTCTTACCGGAATTAAGAAAAGCGATGAAAGATACCATGCAACAGGTAATGATTAAAGAGATGAATATTCCCACACCGCCAAGCCGTGGAATAAGACCAGTATGTATCTTTCTGCTGTTCAGACTGTCATACAACTTGAGTTTATGTGCCACGCGGATAATAATTGGAGTGATGAGGAAGTTGATAATAAAAGCAATAAATATTGAACTTAAAGGTATATACATCGTTTCCATACTTGTCTCTAAATATAACACCCTTTCAAAAAAAATCAGGACTTTTCACAAAAAAAATCCTTTAAAAGATTGATTTTTATAGTTGTGTATTTCCACATTTCTTTTCATATTCCCTGATTCTATTAAGCGATTCATTGATTTTCTTCGTTATTTCTGTTGCTATTTTTAATTTTCTGGGATTATTTGCAAACCTATCCGGATGATACTTTCGTAAAAGCCTTTTATAAGCCTTTTTTACTTCCATAAACGGGGTTTTGAATTCCACTTCAAGATTTGCATAATCCTTTTTCAGGATTTCCTGCTCAGGATCGATTTTTTGTGAGTATGTTTTTTTCTCTCTGTAGGCTCTATTGGTACTCTTTCCTTCGTTCAGGAATTCATCCAGTTCTTCCCATGCATCCTGGTAATCAGGATCATAATACCGGTCCCGTGTATTTTTATACGAATCAGAATCAAACGGATCCTCTGTAAATAATGACCGGAAAAGATTTGTTATTCTATCAAATATCTGGTCCACTTTCAGTCCTTTAATAATTACTAATCATTCATGTTTAAAAACCATTAACAAGTAGCGGTCTTTTCAAGCATTTCCGTAAATCAATAGTAACATAATCAATTCATAAAAAAAATACAATCCAAAAATATATGATTCTTTCTTAACGTTAAAATTTTTTGCGATTTTTTTTGTATTTGCTTATTCAAAGAATGTTTTATGCAGGATTTTCACCGTATTTTCTGCTTGCTCGTTCGGGACGACAAATGATAAATTCGTATCTGAAGCACCAAGGGAAATCATCCGGACAGGAATCGAACCAAGATTTTTAAATACTTTTGAAATAATAATGGAATTCTTCCACAAACCCTGTCCGACCAGGCAGATTATACTCATATTGTCTTTTATATGAACATTCCCGATATTTTTAAGTTGTTCTTCTATGCTATTCAAATGTGTTGTATTATCAATAGTCATTGATACCGATACCTCAGAAGTGGAAATTATATCAACAGATGTTTTATATTTTTCAAAGATTTCGAATATCATTCGTAAAAAACCATATGCAAGAAACATCCTGTAAGAAGTAATATTAATGACGGTAATACCTTTCTTAAAGGCAATAGCCTTTGGTGTATCTGCCGGGATTGAAGGTGATTCCGGGGTGGAAATAATATGAGTTCCTTCTGCACCGGGATTCCCCGTATTTTTTACCAGCACCGGGATTCCAAGACTTATTGCCGGCTGTATTGTCGAAGGATGGATTACCCGTGCGCCAAAATATGCCAGTTCAGCAGCTTCTTTATATGAAATAACAGGGACAGTCGCTGCTTTCGGGATAATCCCCGGATCTGTGGACATAATTCCGTTCACATCTGTCCATACCTGGATTTCATCTGCATGAAGGGCTGCCCCGATAATACTTGCTGAATAATCCGAACCTCCTCTTCCAAGGGTTGTCGTTACCCCATCAACAGTGGAAGCAATAAATCCCTGGGCTACGGTAAGCTTTCCTTTTTCCGGCTTTATTTTTTCCTGTATAAGCTTGTTTGTAAGATCTTCCAGTAGCTGGGCTTTGGTAAACTGATCATCCGTTTTTATGAATTCCCGTGAGTCTGCAAAAGTTGTATGGATACCAATTTCCCTGGCCCTGTGAGTAATAATAATAGTGGAAAAAAGTTCGCCAAAGGAAAGAATCGTATCATTACTCCTTGGTGAGCATTCACGAAGAAGGCTTAAGCCCTTTGCAATGGATTTTATTTTTTTAAAGAGTAATTCCTGTTCAGAAAGGCAGGTGGAAAGATTATTTCCCGAAAGAAACCCGGAGGCAACAGCAAAGTGAGAATCTTTAAGAGTCTGAATTATATTCTCGGCTTCTTTTATTTTTCCATTTTCCGCATAATGTGCCAGTTCCTGGAGCTTGTCTGTAGTTTTTCCCATTGCAGATGCAATAAGGACAGGCTCCTTTTGAAGCTGGTTTTTTGTAATTTCAAGTGCTTTGTTTATCCATTCCCCGTCCCGTACGGATGTTCCTCCAAATTTTAATACAATCATAGTTACTCCTGACCTGCTTTTTCAGTATTATCGAAAAAACGATAAAGCATTTTCATAATAAATATAATTTAGGAAAAGTAACACAGCGGGGAATGATGTGTCAATCTTATTTATTGGTGAGAACGGTAAGAAGAAGTGGGGGGGGAATTCGAAAACAGGCAAAACTACTTGACATAAAAAATAGAACCACTGAATACACGGAAAACACTGAATGAAGAAGAAGA
>JAFGQK010000212.1 GCA_016935735.1 Spirochaetales bacterium
TATAATGTTTTTAGTGAATGCTTATAAAAATTGAGTGGTAAAGATAAAACCGGAATGGGTGGCAGGATGAACCGGAATATACACTGATAATTATAAACCGGTTTTATACCAAGCCTGGCAAGGCAGGCTTCGAATTCATAAATATTATGTGCGCCAAAGGAATCGAATTTATTCGAAAAAACATCCGGAGTATCACAAAGCGGTTTTCCGATATGCTCTCCAACCTCTTTATGGGAAGTATAGTATGGTATTTTTACAAAGTGATCAAAATCATCCCAATAAAATATGAATTTTGCATTAAAACCCCTGGATTTGAGTTCTTTTGTAATAAAATATGTGATTAATCCTTCACGTAATATACCCGCATGTATGGGACAGGAAGGAGTCATACCGGCAGCGCAGATAATCGGAGTATTCTGTTTTTTTACCCTTTTTATATATTCTTCTACCCTATCTGCTGTTTGTTTTAACCAGAAGTTATTCAATGTACTCACATAGTTCTTCCTTATTGCAATTAAAAATCGATATACACTTCATCCGAGCTGGCAATTATTTCAATTGGGATATCATATTCAATTATCTGTGCTGTTTTAAGGTTGATTGCAACCGAAGGTACATTTTCAAATAGCTGTGGAAGATTGCGAGGTAATTCTCCATGAAAAATAGTTACAATTTTTTTTGCATTATAAATACCTGCCCTCACCTGCCCGGACATGGAAATACCAAACAATATACCCTCTTTTACTCTTATCGAACCTTCCAGGGCAAAAGCAGGCTTTTTATGTTTATTAATAACTTTCACAATATCGGAAACATCACCTTCAGTTATTCCGGCACTCGCTCCAAGGTACAGGGCATCTACCTTCGGGCATAATTCTTCAAGAGCCGCAAGGTACATTTTAATGCATACATCAATTTTATCCGGTGAAGGATCCTCGATGACATTTGTATTCCGTACAATTTCAAAACCCTTTTCTTTTGCCACAGCTTCTACATCGGCGACAGCACCGTAAACCAGGCCACTTTCATTATTGCCATAGATTATTCCAAGCTTTTTAAACTTTACAACATCATAAAATAAGCGGACCTGTCTTCTGAATTGTTCCGGAGCCATTCTACAGGTTAAAAAATCCTTACCAGAATCTTTCACATTGGGGACAATTCCGGCTGCAACAGGATCTGTTACTGCATCTACCAGTACTGGTATTGCATATGTTTTTAAATCTGCAAAAATACCACTCGCAATTCCACCGAAAGAGATTATCAGGTTTATTTTTTTGTCATTCGCACTATTAATAAGTGCGGATTTCATCCCTGATACATTGTCTCCCCATTTTAGATCAAAAAAGAGTTCTTCTGGAAACTCGATATAATCACTGAATTTATTATTATTTGTAAATTCAACAAGTTCTCTGGTTGTTTTTATTTCACTTAAAACCATATCTCTTGCCCAGCCTATTGTCGATAGACCGTTTAAAATACTCCGAAATGCATCCGCGAATTCAAAGTACTGGCCGCTGATAACGACGGCGGCTTTGAATCTTTCCCCGTGATTATCAAAAACACCATAATCTATTTTAAGTTCAACAAGTTTTTTTTCCATTTTATCAACAGGATTTCTTCCCTTATATGTATCATCATCGGAATAATCGTAAATTGAACGGCCCCATTCTTCATCTTCCGTAAGCCTTTCATTATTGTTCATGCAGGATATCATATTAAAAAGCAATAAGCTTATAAGTATCAATAATCCTTTCTTAAGCATTGTGCTCCTCCTTTGTCTTTTTCAAACAATAGTCAACTTCGTTGAAATACAATTGTCGTTATTTACGGTTGTCTGCTGTTTTGTGCAAATATGATAAATACCAATCCTCCTATTAAAGAATAAATACCAATTATAAGCATGCTAATGGAAAATTCTGCAAGTGTGATCAATCCCACCAGTAATAGAGGAACAAAAATAGAAATAATCTTTTCATAGGTTTTATAGATTTTTAAAAGACTATCTTCTCCTATAATTTTAGAATTCTTTTCTTTACTTATAAAGACCTCTTCTATAGAATCCACAAACGTATTATCTATTCCCATTGCAACCATTACTATTAAAAACAATATGAATCCCCAGGAGGGTAAAACATTAAATAAGACAAGGGATACGCCTGCAATAATAGCGCCACTTCCTAATAAAAGTTTATCGTTTTTAATTTTATCGGATAGTCTGCTTATTAAAGAGGCAAACAGGCTTATGACACTAAAAATACATAATATTCTTCCTATATTTGCATAGGAGAGATCAAGAGTATCCTTCATATACAAGGGGAAAAAGAATTGAAAAAGGCCTACAAATATAAGCTGAAATGGTATATTCATAAAAAGAATATAAAGCATGATATTCCTGTTTTTTAATAAAGAAAAAAAATCTTTTAAAGAAGTTTTTTTTCTGGTTTCACTATGTTCTTCCTTTTTAATGATAAAGCAAAAAGTAAAGATCAATGCCATTATAGCAAATGCAAACGCGACCCAGTAGCCTGCGATAAATCCCAGCTGATTTACAATAATACCACCAATGGGAATGGAACAGATAGAAGCAGCAGCAAACCCGGATGCATTAATACCAAATCCCGTGCTTCTGTTTTCTCCCGATGTAAATGATATGACAAGGGACGCATTATTTAAAAGGCCCCCGCCGAAACCACAACCGGCAATAAAACGCGCTATTGTCAGGGTAACGATATTATCGGAAATAATGGTGAGAAACGTACCAAGCGCGTATAGACTAATCATTATAAAATATACCTGCCGGATTAATGTCTTCTGCAATACGAATACAACCAAAAGCATGGAAAATAAAATCCCTACCATATACGAAGAAATAGGTATGCTTATCATCGTATTTTCCGTAAAATTCAAAAAATTTACCGGATTTAAATCTATGATATGTTTTATATGCAGGGGGAGAAAAGATAATGGGACAAAAGCAGAAAAAAGAAAAATAAAAGAGGTTAACCTTATTATTTTAAAATTATCCGAATCACTTAATGTAATTAATTCTTTTCTTCTTTTTATAAAACCGCCGCCTGTTATTAAATACATTAATTCCAGGAGCATAAATGCAACAATAAGGGATACAATAATAATAGTTCCTGAATCCATTAAAATATCAAAGATTTTTTCGTTAATGAGCTGTTCATTAATTTGAAGTACCAGGTCACCGGAAGTTTTATTCTTGGATTGCAGGGATTTTATATAAAAGACTTTATATTCTTTTTTCTCTTCTTCCTTAAAATTAATGATTTCTTCCTGGAATGGGGTCCCTGTTCCCAAAGGCTCCATTATACTTGCGATCCCATCTTTACCAGCCTTGTATAATATTTTCCCATTTAAATCCGTAATAAACAAATTGGAACATTCCGGATTGCCTTTAAGACGTTTTTCCAGAAAAAATTCCGCTCCCTTTAAACGATCTATAGGCAGCCCGTATGCCAGAACCTTGTTTATATCTTTTGATATGGATAAGGATAAGGTGGATATATTTTCATTGTATACATTCAAATATGTTTGTTTAAAAAAGCGATAATTATAAAAGGAATATATCCCTTGAGAAAGTACGAGGATAAGAAATACTATTATAAGTTCTCTTTTCTTATTACCAGGGCTGCTTCCTGTTTCTTTCTTTTGTATACGGGATAATAGTAATTGAGCCAGTATAATTAAAACTATTGTGCCGGCAAGGATAATAAGTGAATATTTTACAATATCAATAATAGCACTTTTTATTTTATGAGCTATTATGTCCTTATCAAATTCCAGGAATATATTTCCCACCCATTCTCTTGAATTGGCATAAAGAGGTATGGAAAGAAAATAAGAATTAACAAAAATAATAACTTCCTGTTTATCCCTGGATAATTCATAATTCGTGTTATACCGAAAAGGAATTACCTGGCCTATAACCTTATCTCTTGTACTATAGAGTATTTCCGATTCTATGGATGCCACATATAAGTGTTTTATATCCGGTTCCACCTTTTGGGATTCTTCGAACATTTTATTCATTGCGTTACCAAACAAATAAATGGGTTTTCCGAAATTAAGGGATGCTTCTATATCTGTTTTCAAGTTATTTGCATGAATAAAAAATTTATTGATAAGGGATTTACGAAAAGATCTCTCAAAATCCGCCACTCCCAGAATACCATTCAATGCAAGCGCTATTACCATGATTAATGATACATTTATCACACTAATGAGAAACTGCTTTTGAGATTTTTTTTCACTTCCATTATCATCCATTAATACATTTCTCCTGAAAAACTATTTTGTTGCCTTCTTTTTCCATGTTTTGCTTATTTTATCAAAGTGATATTCACCTTTTAACCACAAGAGAGCTGTGCTAAGTTTTTTAAAAAGGTACTTTTTTTGTTCTAGAGAAATATTTTTTACATTTAAACTGTTCTGCTTAAAAGAAATGGTATTTTCATCAATCTCGAGGCAATTTACTTTTTCCAGGTTATATTCTCTTTCCCTCATAACCTCATATGCCATTACCTGATGTTCAAAGCCTTTTGCAGTTATTTTAATACTGGGCTTACACAAAATTTCATTTTGTACAAGGCTATATGTGTCCTGACTTATTAATATAGTATCCGGCTTTGCAGCAGACTCCAGTCTGGCAGCAAGATTGACTGTATTTCCGATTATTGTATAATCCATCCTGTTTTCGGAACCGAAATTACCTATTGTACAGTACCCTGTATGAATTCCCGAACGTACATGAAAAGGTTTTTTGAATCCTTCTGTTTTCCATATCTTTCGAAGTTCTTCCATGGTATCCCGCATTTCGATAGACATTTTCACTGCCCTTAATGCATGATCTTTATCATTTGTGAATTCAGGATCCCCGTAAAAAACCATAATAGCATCACCTACAAATTTATCGATTGTCCCTCCCCATTTAAGGGCAATACCAGCCATTTTATCAAGATAAGAGTTTAACAGATTGGAAATTTCTTCCGGCTGCAGAAATTCAGTAGTAGAGGTAAAATTTGCAATATCGGAAAAGAAAACAGTTAATTTTTTCCTGTAATGTTTGGTCGTTGCTACTTCTTTTTTACCCCCCATTATTGCTTCGTACAATTGTGGTGATAGATATTTCTGCATCTTTCCAAGCATATCCGAGATCGTTTTTGTTCTTTCCTGGACCGTATTTTCCAAATTTACATTCATATTCTTGATAGTAGACATTTTTTCATTTAAAGAGATTCTCATTTCATCAAAGGCATTACTTAATTCTCCTATCTCATCCTTAATTTCCGTGCTGATTTTATAGGAGAGATCTCCGGTCGTTATTTTATGTGCCCCATCCAGCAGATTACTGACAGGTATAATAATACTCCTGGATATTTTATTGGACAGGATAACTGCTATGACAAGCAGGATTATCATAATCACAAGAAGGGTGATAATAGCTTCGGTTATGATTCTCATATATGCTTCGGAAGAAACAAACAAACCTAACACCGCAACAGCAAGTCCGGTAAAATCTTTTATCGGAGAATACTGCATTAAAATGGAACCCGGATAAATACTTGTTCTTTCATTATATTTTGTTTTCTCACTCATTGCCTGAGTATAGAGTTTTAAATCGATATCTATTTTTTCTCCGGCAGAATTAATTATTTCCCTGGATGTAAAAATTCCGGCAGAAACGGACAATAAACGGCTAATTTTATATACTATTTCCTTATTATCATTAATCAAATATCGTACAATTATAAGACCTATAAACTTTTTATTCCTGTAAACAGGTTTACTTGCTGTTATAGAAAGAATATCTTTTCTTTCCTCGGTCTGTATAAGCTCAAATCCGGTTATTGCTTTTTCTTCTGCTTTTAATAAAGAATTTATAAAGAAATTTTCATTAATCGGGGTATTTTCAATTAATGATGTTCCTTCCATCCCCACATATGTTATAACCTCAAAATCTTTATTCATGATAATTATATTATATGATGGGTATTTCGATGAAATTTCTTCTTTTAAATAACTTGATAATTTATTACCTATTTCAAAGTCCAGGAAGACCTGAATCGCTTTATTATTTGCAAGCCCATCTGCAAAGGATTCGACATTATTTTGCTTTGTCCTGTAAATCAATTCAGCAACTTCTATATTTTCTCTCATATTCTTAACTGCTTCATCTTTCATTTTACCAATAAAATAAAAAATAGAAAAAACGATTGCAATTATAATAGTGCAGCTCATTATAAAGATAAAAGCAAGTTTAAGCTTTGCGCCTAGAGAAAGTGTATTAAAAACCGACATATTCTCTCCCCTTGTCTGTTTATATTTCTTAAATTATCTTTTTAATTACATAAGGATTTATCATTGCCTGTGCAACAGCAGCATAATGAGTGTGAAATTTAATAAAATCACCTGTTTTAATCCTATTATTACAGTCAGTTACATCCAGTACCATAAAATCGTATGTTATTCCCTCTATTGATACTCCTTCCAGGAAAGGTGTAAGCCCATTCATTGGTGCAGCCAGTGAACCTGCACTTAACACTGCTCTTCTTCGTACACCTTTCTTTATTGTTGTCTGTTTATGCCCAAATGCATTAAACCCGAAATTGCTATGTGCATCAATTTTTTTTTCTCTTACTTCTATAACTTCAGCAGAATAGGTAAAAACATGCGTATCCAGTCCTTCCACAGGACTGTTTCCTGAAGAATTATATCCCAGGAATATTCCTTCTCCGATTCTAATCTGATTTATCTCCGGACTAAGGTTCCCGGAAATAACAGAGTCCAGGATAATAGTTCCCCCCAGGGATACAATAGGGGTTTTTATCGCTGTTTCGGATTTAATTTTATTAGCCAGATCTGCCATGGTATTGATACTCATTTCATCCGGTAACTTTCCGGATAAACAACCGAGATTTCCCGAAATTCCAATAATTGGTGAGTTTTTTAATTTTCGTGCTCTTTTAATAAAAGGTATTACTTCCAAAGGTGGAAGACCTTCTTTATAATCCCCGAGTTCGATCGTGAGCATTATTTGCTTCACATCATGAATTTCAGATATTTTCTTAAAAATAGAATAATCCGATATATACACAATATCCGTTTGTTTAAGGCCTGTTTTTATATCTGAATATGATGTTTTTAGCAAAATATTCTTCATTTTATGCTCTATTTTTAAAAAATTTTCATAATTACTGTCTGCAATAGAATCAATTCCGTTTTCCGAGAGTAAATTAACCAGTTCCGGAAAAGAACAACAGCATTTTGTCACAACCACAAGACCGAGATTATTTTTTATACAGAGATTTTGAATATGTTTCAGGTTGTATAAAAGTATATCCTTCTTTAATTCCAATAAAATCATAAATAATTTAGAAATATAGCTAATTGGTTTTATCTGCAAAAAAGCATATATTTTAACTATAATTTCCTACTATAATCAGATTAATGCAATTACTATTGAGGTGCAAATAAAAATAAAAAACCATTATTAATTTTCTATAAATAATGCTACTATAAATCCGCCACACCATTATGCCCTTTTCCCTTGATAAAGATAGCTAAAGAAGAGAAAAAAACAACAGAGAAACTGGGGTTTTAAAAGCCTTTCAGGAAAGGGCACCCTTTAACAGACCCAATCTGACCCATGGGGTGTCAAAACACCATCCAACCTAATCTTTTATAGTTTGGGTTGAGAAAAAGAGTGCAACAACACGAGATTTTATATAAAATGTAAAAAAATCCTTACAAACTTTAAGACTGAATAAGAAAGTTTTTTAAAAATGAAATTGAACTAGTGATTTGACCACTACTCTGTCCCGGGCTTCGAGTTGCAGAAAATATAGAAAAGCATTAACTTACAGAATATCTTTTTTACTTCGTTTAATATCCAGAATATTCAACCGTAATGTTTCTGTATGCTGAAAGTAATTTATCGAAAGATTATACACAATATCGACAATGTCCCCTTCGGAAAACTCCTTATCCACCCGTTCTGCACTATTCCAGAAAACAGCAGGCCACCTGTATTTCGGTGTTTCCACCAGCATACGGAGGTGCGCCATATCTTTTTTCCCTATTAACTCAAGATTCTTGAGTTTTACCCTTTTTGATAAAAAAAGCAATGGCGGGTTTCCTTCCCCGTATGGACGGAAGAGTTCTACCACCTTATAAAGATCCGGGGTAAAATAATGATACGGAATTTCCGCATCTATCAAAAGAGCCTCTTCGGTTTGCTTTAGAGAGGTAAGGTTTTTCACCACTTCAAGAAACTTGTTCTCGAAATCCTTAAGATTCCCCGAGGGCATGGTAAAGCCCCCTGCAAGATCATGTCCCCCGAAATCGGTAAAGAGGTCGTGAAAATGATGGAGGAAATCCTTTGCATTCACGCTATTTAAACTTCTCATCGAACCGATTGCCCGGTTTTCCATAATCGCTATCGCCAAAGCAGGGACCTTGAAATATTTGGACAATCTTGCAGCAATAATGCCCGTGATTCCGCGCTGTATTGATTTCCCGGATACAAAAACAATCTTTTTTTCCGTTTCCTCAAAGCTTTTCTTTGCCATTGGCATGACACTGTTCCATGCAGTCTCTCCCATGCTTTTCCGTTTTTCATTCAGCTTGATGATATAACGGGCAAGCTCTGCTGCTTCATCCGGATCATCCGAAAGAAGCATCCGTGCGGCTTTATCCGGTTCGCCCATTCTGCCCGATGCATTAATAACAGGGGTAATATACCAGCTTACTTCTTTTGAATTGATTTTTTTCAGGTGAAGGTCATTTTTATAAATGAGTTCCCTGATACCATCCCGCCCGGCTTTATTAAGGAGTACAAGGCCTGTCTTTACAAAGATTCTGTTCTCATCAACCAGGGGCATAACATCGGCTAATGTTCCCAGGGCTATAAGATCCATTTCTTTAAGATACTCTACAGACAGGTCTTTTTCGCTTTTTATGATTGCAGAGATGAACAAATTCTTAAAAACATCAATCTCCCTTAACGCCTTTTCACTGTATCGTGCAATCCGACTTTTCTCCTTTATCTTTAAAAGGCTTTTTCCTTTTAATGAAGGGAATGCATCGAATATAAATGAAGAGATGTCAAAGAACGTGAAGGAGGTGTTCAATCCAAAGACCTTTTCCAGTTGTTTCTGTTGATCGATTGCAGAGAAAATACAGACTTCACTTTCTCCAATAAAATGAAAAAGCCTTGTCTTTGTTTCTTCCACAATACCCGGGACTATGGTTTCAATGATTCGCTCTTTTTCTACCAGGTTTATAAGCTTTATCGCTTCGATGATATATGCTTCATTTGCCGGACGTATATGCAGCAGATAAACCGGCCGGGAATAGTACCTGGTCTTTGAAAACTCCAGAGCCCAGATAAGTTTTGATGTCACTGCACACCCGGAAAGTTCCTTAAACGGATAGCCCGATTCTTCCACTTTCGGGTTTATGACTGCAACTGCATCCGGGAGGTATTCATGGGGATTATGATGGTCCACCACAATCGTATCGATACCCCTCTTTTTTACCGAATCGATCTCATCGATATTCGATATACCGCAATCAACGGTAATAAGAAGATGAACTCCTTTTTCTATTAATGAACAAACGACATCGGCTGTCAAGCCGTAACTTTCATCTCCTGTAGGGAGTGACCATTCAACATTCGCACCGAACCGTTTCAGGGTCCTGACCAGGAGTACGGTAGAAGTGATACCATCCACATCACGGTCCCCGAAAACAAATATCTTTTCTTCACTCTCAATTGCACAGAGTATCCTGTCGACCGCTTCCTCCATATCGCAAAACAGAAAGGGATTGTGGAGAAACCGGACATCATTCTCCAGGAAATAGCAGATCGCCCTGTCATCGATAATATTTCTCCGGCAGAGAATCGATGCTTCCAAAAGCCCTATATCGTATTTTCTTGAGATTTCTTTCACTTTCAAAGGATCAATATATTTCTTTTCCCAGATCATATATCACCTTGTTTCAACACAATGAACACTCCTGCATCCGGATTTATTTTTCAGCATCCTTCACCAATCTTTTGAATTATTCTGGATTTTTTCCTGCCAGGTTTTTTTTCTCCTATTATAAAAGCTTCATGTATCAAGGGTTCAGCAGTCTTTATCTTTTCTTTTTCGTTTGCATGAAGGAGAACAAGATCATCTCCTTTAACAATCGCATCGCCTGTTTTCTTCTTTATTACAATCCCTGCACAAGGGTCAATGGAATCATCCTTCTGTGCCCTGCCTGCTCCAAGTAAACAAGCCGCGATCCCGATTTTATATGCATCCATTTTTTGAACAAAACCGGATGAAAGGCTTTTAACAGGGACACGGTAAGGTGAAACCGGCCATTTCACCCTGTCCTGTAAAAAAGCGGTATTACCGCCCTGTAATGATACATTCTCTACGAATTTATTCCATGCATCACCCCCGGAGAGCCGGTTTTTACAGAGGTCTTCTGCCTGTTTGAGATTTTTAGCTACCCCTGCAAGCAGAAGCATGTGTGATGCCAGGCAGAAAGTTACTTCCATAACATCGGCAGGACCCTGTCCTTTCAAACAGTCGATTACTTCTGCTACTTCAAGAAGGTTCCCGACAGTATAGCCCAGGGGTTCATCCATATCCGTGATAACACAACACACCCTTTTTCCCAGTTCTTTTCCTGTTTCTGCAAGCAAGAGTGCAAGGCTTTCTGCATTCTCACTATCTTTCATAAAAGCGCCTGAACCTGTTTTTACATCAAATACAAATCCATCCGCTCCTTCTGCACATTTTTTGGAGAGGAT
This sequence comes from Spirochaetales bacterium, assembly GCA_016935735.1. Lineage (GTDB taxonomy): Bacteria > Spirochaetota > Spirochaetia > SZUA-6 > JAFGRV01 > JAFGRV01. Next base: position 10,832 of record JAFGQK010000212.1, read on the forward strand.
ACTTGCCGTAATAAGGGGGATGGATTCCACGGTACCAGTCACATCCCGGAGTGCATACATAAACCGGTCTGCCGGTGCTATGGTGCTTGATTGGCCCATAATGGCATACCCGCCTTTTGCCAGTACTTCCATAAATTGCCCAGGGGTAAGGTTGATATTGTATCCGGGAATTGATTCGCATTTATCCAGTGTCCCGCCTGTATGACCAAGACCTCTTCCTGCCATCATCGGTACCTTTACCCCGCATGAAGCAACAAGGGGAGCTATGACCAGGGAAACCTTGTCTCCCACCCCGCCTGTGGAATGTTTGTCTATTTTCATCCCTCCAAGCCCGGACAGGTCGATGCTGTCCCCGGATTCCTTCATTGCCTGTGTAAGAATCGAAACTTCCTTTTTTGTCATCCCGTTAAAATAAATCGCCATCAAGAGTGCGGAAACCTGGTAATCCGGAACCTCACCCTTTACCAATCCATCAATAATAAAACGGATTTCGCTGTTTAAAAGTTCCTGCCCGTTTCTTTTTTTTACAATTATGTCAACAGCCCGCAAACATAACCTCCTTATCATCATGTTCCCTGTCAGGAAAACATGATGGTTTTTAACGCTTTATATTCTGCACCTGCGGGAGTTAACACCGACTGGTAGAGAACACACCGGTTTATGGTAAAAAAATCATTTAAAACAAAAGGGAGTGAAGCAGGAAAATCCCGTGGCAGTCTTTCCCGTTTATTTCTAGCGATAGTAATATGCGGGACAAATTCTTTATCCGGTGGTGCCCCGAATCCATGTGGCCTGATAAGGTGAACATACTTTTCATAATACGCAGTAATTAATTCTTTTCCTTTTTCTATATGAACATACAGTACCCGGGGATTCCCCCTGGGAGGAAACTGGCCGAATCCGTGAAACGATGCCTCGATCTTTTTCTGTATTAAAGACCGGTCGTCCATAAGGTGAATCAACTCATGAACTGAATGTTCCGGCAGTTCCCCAAAAAAGTAAAGTGTTACATGAAGGCCTTCGGATTTCACCACATTCAGTCCCCTGTACTTTTCCTTCAGGTAGTCACAAACCTGCCTTATTTTTCCGGTCATTTGTTCCGGGACGGGAAGTCCGGCAAATACTCTCATACATACTCCTTGAATTGTTGTTTTAGACTTTGTAATGGGGTTTCAATGCAGGTTTCGATAATAGCTGACAATACCTCTTTCAATATTGTTTCTGATTCCTTTGCTATTTTATAACAGAGAGATTGAGTGATTGGAAGCTGTTCCGTATTTTCCAGGTATTTTATCATACCGGAATTAAGCTGAATCGCACCGGGGTGTTTACAGCTGGTACAGACAAATCCGGGGATTCCTTTTATTGAGTATATGCCTGATGTGGTCGGGAGCGATGTCCCGCAATGATGACAGTGTGTAAAGTCCGGTCTATGGCCTGTGATAAGGAGAAACCGCCAGAAAAATTGTATGAGTATGAAATCAGCTTCATCATCACATATCCTGCCAAGGGTTTGAAGAACACTAAGAAAAAGAAAAAACATTTCTTTCACACTTTCCCCGCCTCCAAAGGATTTAAGAATAATTTCTGCACAAATTGATACAATATAATACTTCTTAAGGCTTTTAACAATCATATCACACAGCCGGAGGCTTTCGATATCGGTAATTTTATAAGACTGTTTTACCGGGTTGTAATAGAGATATACCCTGACATAATTGAACAGTTGTGTATGGGCTCTTAACCTGCTTTTTATCTTCCATGCACCATGGGCAATCGCATTGATAATTCCTGTATTTTTTGTAAGGAGAGTAACTCCTTTATGGATTTCCCCGATTCTATATGTTTTTAATACTATTGCCTGGGTGATGGAATTCCTGGACATTCACCCAGTATATAATCATACAAAAACAGTTTTGTCAAAGAGAACTTATTCCCAAAAAATAATCTTGCATAATATTCTTTAATACATTATATTGAAATTCCCCCGAAAATAGAAACAGGAGATACACATGACAAAAGCAGTCATTTTTGATATGGATGGAGTAATTGTTGACAGTGAGCCGCTTCATTATGAATCCGAAAAAAAGGTATTGGCCAGGCTGGGTTTTGATTTTCCCAGGGAAACACACAGGAAATATATCGGGTATGCAAATGAGTACAATTTCTGGCGGGACCTTCAGCAGGAATATGGGGTTTCCCTTAATATACAGACACTGATCCTGGAAAAAAAGGATTATTTTTTTAAGCACCTCTCACACATCACTATTATACAGCCTGCACTTACCCTTTTGTTAAAGTTAAAAAAGGCATCGATTCCGATTGCCCTTGCCTCTTCTTCAGGCAAAGAACTTATTCAAAGGATACTGGGTATGTTTTCACTCAATCATTTCTTTCCTGTGATCCAATCGGGAGATGATGTGGAAAATGGGAAACCATCGCCCGATATTTTTCTTCTTACAGCAAGAAAACTAAAGGTAAAGCCGGAGAATTGTATCGTGATTGAAGACTCCCTGAATGGGGTAAAAGCCGGTCATGCAGCAGGCATGACAGTGGTGGCGGTGCCTAATGAATATACAAAGATGCTCGATTTTTCCCTGGCAAATTACCGGATAGAAAGCCTGGATGAGTTTTACGAGCTTGAACTTATCCGGGTGTGAGAGCCAGGGGGATGAAGGTCAGAGAGTCAGCGAGTCAGAGAGATAGAGGGGCAGATTGCCGGGGGGACGGAGGGGCTGGAATTTTCTTTTGATCTACTTCTTCTCCAGTTTTTTTACTTCATCCACCGTAAGCCCTATGCATTCTGCAATTAATTGAACGGACAACCCGTGTTCAAGCATTTTTATTGCCGTTTCAATAGCTTTTTTTGATTTACCCTGTTCAATACCCTGTTCAATGCCCTGTTCAATCATTTCCCTATCTCTTTCTTTCAAGGCTGTTTCAAACATTGTCTCCACCTCCATTAAATTTACTATTTGTTCATTATATTCCTTAAAATCCCAGCCTTCCTTTGAAGTCTGAAATAGATTATAAAGCCACTGCTTGAATAATACTATTATTTCTGACTGCTCTTTTTCCAACAGCTTGATAATCTTTTTAAATTCGTTCCTTAATTCGGTCGGATTACTCTTTTCTATATAAAAAATAGCAGATAAGGCATTTTCTATTTTTAATAAAACCTCTTTTGGAATTTCGTTTTCTATAATCTTATAATAGCTTAAATGCGGAATATATTTACCGGGAATGGAAGGTTCAATCAAGTCCTGCATGTTTGTACTGGCTGTCCATTTCCCCTCACCATTATAAAGCATTATAGGGAAAGCCGCCGGGATATTTTTTCCTTTCACCATATATGATAAAAATTCATAAAATTCCGCTAAATAACGATTGATACGGACTGCCATATATTTATCTACTGTCGATTGAAATTCTATAAGCAGGTAAATGTATGCTTCATTATCTTTAAAAATAATTTTATATATGATGTCAGATTCTTTTTCCTTAAAATCATCGGTAATAAATGATTTATCGATCCTTTCCATAGTGGAAAAATCGAGATTTTTTATAAAAGCTTCATCAATAAAGTAAAGAAGCAATTCCTTGACAATAACAGGATGTGAAAATAGCTTTTTATACCTTTTATCATGGTCACTCGCCATAAATGTATAATAACATAATTGTTGATTATTATCAATAGCTGGGGGGGAATTCGAAAACAGGCAAAACTACTTGACATAAAAAATAGAACCACTGAATACACGGAAAACACTGAATGAAGAAGAAGA
>JAFGQK010000213.1 GCA_016935735.1 Spirochaetales bacterium
AAAATGGCTGTATTCAAGGTATAAAAAGAGAATTTTAACACAGATTTCCCGGATTTTGACGAATTACACCGATTATTTAAGGAAAATATGTGAAATTAGCTAAAATTATTCTTAATCTGCGAAATCGGTGAAATCTGTGGTTTCATATTTAGAATTCCTGACTTCGTTGAAGTCTTCTGGATTTACCGGTTCACTTAACTATTTATTATTTAATGGATACGACGGACGAGAACCAGGGTTATATCATCGCTTTGCGGTCCTTTGTTCCAGGCAATTACATCCTCCAGAATTCCCTGCTTCATCTGTTCGACTTCCTTTTCCCCGTGCCGGATCACCAGATCTACCAGCCCCTCTGTTAACAGCATCTGTCGATTTTCATTCCTGGATTCGGTAATGCCATCGGTATAGAGGACCAGGACATCGCCGATCTCCAGTTTGAAGTCCAGGGTTTTCGTACGATCGGTAATGTCATCAAACACATTCAACCACATTCCATTAGTCATTATACGTTCACAACTCTTTGTCGTCTGCCGGTATATCAGCAGATCGAGATGCATCCCGGCGAAATCAAAGAATCCCTTTCCCCTGTATTTCAACAGGACACATGTCATATAATTGGAATCTTGCATCCTGTTCATGACATTTTTGACCAGTACCCGGTTGATCATAATCATAGCTTCAGCGGGGGTAACATCCAGATTAGTGGTAATGGTAGTATGAACGGTCTGGGCTAATATCATTATCAACCCGGGTTTCAAGCCATGACCGGAGACATCCCCGATCCCCAGCCAGAGAACTCCTTCTTTATCCAGGGTGATGTCATAGTAATCTCCCCCTACTTCCTTAGCAGGCATCATGGAGGCGGCGAATTGAAAATCCTGATGGATTTCGGACAAAGCATAGGGAAGTAATGCGGTCTGGATATCCCGGGCCACGTCCATCTCCGCTTTAATCCGCAGATTCTCATCCTTCACTTTTTCATAAAGTTCCCGGATAGTTTCATTGGCTTGGGCCAGTTTCCGGACATGTTCCTGACTCTGCTTGTATAACAGTGCCCCTTTTAATGTACTGCTGATTTGCCTGGTTAAATTACTATAGATTCTTTCATCAATGTCCCAGCTGTCCAGCATAATATACCCGATTTGTTCCTTTTTGTAATAGAGATCATAAATTACCCAGCTTACCCATTCCTGCCGAGAGATAATTTCTTCCGGTAAAAGCCTGGCTGTTTCAAACTTAAGTCCCTCGGGAGGGAGTTTCGTTGAACCTGTCTGGTTGAAAGCGAGGATCAGCCGGGACCAGGGAGGGAGTACATCTGTGGTATTTCCCGGATTTTCGTACAGGCAAAGACAGCATTTCCGGACTCCTGTACGAGGTAAATTTATTATGATAATTTCCAACAATTCGGAAAGATCGAGGGTTTTAATCAAGGCTATTCCTGTATTATATATTGTCTTCTGGTATTGGTGTATAATAAAGGTACTGTAGACTGTTTCTTCCATGAGGATACTTTCCAACTGTCCGAAGTCCCGGACAAAATCCGCCGGTCCGGATTTCCTGCCCCATGTATCCTTTTCGCGTAAATAGAAAAGGGGCTTTTTCCAGGCCATAAGTACCGGTTCTTCGAGATCAATAAGTTTTCGGTTTAAATATTCAAGGAATTCCCGCGGAGTTGTTTTTAAATGTTCTTTCAGATCTTCCGACACCGAATGTCCGTTATTACTGATTGTCCTATCCGGACAACCACAGGAACGGCGGGGGATAAATTGGGAATCAACACGTACAACATCCGGGACAGTATTTCCTTCCAGCAGCTTCATCAGCAACTCCACAGCTCTGGCTGCCATGGTCTCGAAGGACTGGCAAACTGTACTGATAGAGGGAGTCAGATACCCGGAAATGATTGAGTCATCGAATCCAGTTACAGCGATATCCTCAGGAATCCTGATTCCCCGGGTTTGAAACTCCAGTACCATTCCGGTTGCCATATAATCATTGCAGCAGACAACAGCTTGAACATCCCGGCCCGGTTTCTTGCCCCGTTTATCAATCAATTCCTTAACAGCTGAAATGCCTGAACGGTGCTGATAATCTCCCTGCAAAATTAAATCCTTATCCACAGGCAGACCATGTTCCTCCATGGCCCGGGTAAAGCCGGCGAACCGCTCTATCACATCGGAGTGTTCCCGGGGGCCGCTTAGAAAAGCGATCCGGGTGTATTGATGATCCTTAATGAGATGGCAGACAGCATCATACATTCCCTTGCTGTTATCCAGGACCACGCTGGGAATACCTGCAATGGCCATACCCAAACTTACAACAGGAACGGGGTGAAATTGCAGGCATCTCTCCCGGTAAAGCCTGCAGGCAGTGAAGGAACCAAGAAGATTGCTGATGAGTATCAATCCGTCGATAATTTCTGGGGTGATAAAGTTATAGAGGATGTTGGCTGAGGCATAAAATTCTAAAGGGTTATGGAAAGTCTCTCCCGAAAAATAAAGCAGATTATAATTATACTTCTGTGCCAGTCTTTTCGTCTCTCTAAAAATTGTTACCGGAATTTCATAGTATAATTCGGTTCCCAGGAGAGCGATAGTGCGTTCCCGTCCTCTGTTTTCAGGTTTCTCCTTTTCCGAATCCCTTTTTTCCCCCAAAATAACTGTATCCTTTCACATTTAAGCTGTTATATCAATTTAATTATAATTTAATTAAAATTAAATTTACAAGCCGGGATTTGGAAAATTTACAAAAATAGAAATTATTACCGTACCCCGGGCGATCTCATTCCATCACCTTATGCCTCGATCATAATTTGGTTTAAAAATAATTCTTCAACAACCGGAAAGGCTATGTGCACCATTATCTGTTACCCCGCATATCACATGGAAGGTTTTTCCATCTGAATCGATAGGAACATTCACTGCTGCCGCACTTAATATGCTGTTATAAATTGCAATTATACTGGAATAAGTACCCGCTTACGGCTGTATCCACCCCAACCGCACTGGGTTGGAACATCAGGATTATTGAGCCCGATGGGCATGAGATAGATTTATCTCTTTCTGTTATTTTCTATAGGCTCGTAATGCCATATATTGCTTTGCCGGAAGACTTACACGTACTTTCCCGCTGAATGTCCCGGTTAGAGGTGTAATAGTCATTTCCCAGCAATCAATAATATCTATATTGAAGCAACCGTCCTGGGGAAGGGTAATTTCCTTGAAGGAGGGTTGACGGGAACCGAAATAGTACAGATAGTACTCACCCTGCATCCCACTGTATACGACGTCCCATTCATTATGTACGGGAGTATGGCCCCTGTCCGGACCTGCTTCAATAATCCTGCGAAGAAAAGCAATCCTTTCCGGACTGGTCCCATGCAGAACTCCCCCTTTAGACCACCAGAGGATATCCTCCGGATGCATGAAGGTTTCACCGTGTCCGACATATCCGCCTCTGAAAAAGCCTGTCCATATGAGGTTCATCATATCCTTCCCGGTAAGATTTCCCCAGTCATGGTTAATGTTTCCTTCATAACCGCATTCATCTATGACCACAGGTTTTTTGTACATGTTACGCCAATCATACACCTTCCTTACATCTGAAGGAGAACATTGAATGCTGCAGTGAGTCACCCAGGGTTTCCCATAATCATAAAAATATCTGCAACCATGAATGGAACGAAGATGCCCACAGGGATCCTTTTCCTGTACCAGCATGAAGAAACGATCCCAGTCTTCCATCTTCTTCTTTTCCATAAAATCAAATTCATTGGCAAATGACCACCAGATATTACGGAACGCTGCAAGACGGGCTACTACATACTTGAGATACCTGTCATCTACTTCGGCAGGCATGCATGAAAACCCCCATCGATCATAGGGGTGAAACAGAATAAGGTCGGCTTCTATCCCAAGCTCCATAAGCTTCATGATGCACTTTTCCAGGTGGTGGAAGAATGCAGGGCAAAAGCGTGTGAAATCCCATCCTTTTTCCGGGGATCCTTCAAAGGGATAGTAAACCGGTTCATTTTTATTAAAGTCGTAATCTTTAGGAAAAACACACATGCGCAGTTTATTAAAGGGTGCGGTCGAAAGTGTTTTAATTGTGAGCGCTTCCTGTTTGTCACCCTGATGGATCCATGCATAACAGGTTGTTCCTACAGGTACGTATGGGGTTCCATCTGCATAGCTAAAATGCCATGTATGTGTTACCCGTACAGGTCCATGATTGTCTTTAGCAGGTTCGATGCATTCAAATGATCCCTGTACCTTATCAAGCTCTTTGCAATTACTTCTTGTCATAAAATTCCATTTCCCCTGTTTATCCGGCATGAAACGTACCCTGTAAATACCATTGTCATCATAAAATCCGTCTACATCTATCACCCTGTTTTCATAACGGAATTGTGCGCCTATGTTTACATCAATAAATGGGTTCCCGCCTTCAGGTCCCGAGAGAGTCAGTTCACAAATGCCCCATCTTTCTGTCTGCTTGTTATAATCAACATTGTTCATTGTATTGTCTTCCTTAATTATTATAAATATTGTTCCGGATACCGATTATCCAGCCCAAATACTACCATTTATCTCTGATGTTTTCAAGCATTCTATTGATGGGGTTGATGGGGCAGGGATTCCCGGTGAAGATTAAATTTCAGGGTTAATTTAGTGAATTAAAACAATTGGGAAATCCGTCCCCCCGTATTCAAGCACATACTTTCAAATAGCCAATCTCCCCGGGGTTTTCCCCCGGGGAGATTGTTTCAGGAGGATTATACGCTTTTACCTTTTATACTGTCTTAGTCAAAATTTGGCTCAAAGATAATCCTTCGATAACTGGAAAGGTTATGCGTACCGTTATCCGTAACCTCGCATAGCACATGAAAGGTTTTTCCCTCTGAATCGGGGGGTACATTCACCAATGCCACACTCGAGTCGCTGTCATAAATAATAACAT
>JAFGQK010000024.1 GCA_016935735.1 Spirochaetales bacterium
GAAGTTCCGTTTGAAGAATATGAGATACTCAAAAAAGAATTGGAACAGAAAGAGAAGGCCCTTGCCGATTTATCGGTGGACTTTATGCTATTAAAAAAAAGACGAATGGGGAATAATCGGGACGGATCAAGGGCTTGTAAGCGCCAGTCCTTTCTTTTTGGGTATTCTTTACAAGGCATAGAAAAGAAATCCCTCATTATGAGGGATTTCTTTTCTTTATATCTTTAAGGAAGATTTTATCTGTTTCCTGAATATGCATTCCATTGCCGGTCAAATTCATCCTTTACCTTTTGAAGGCCTGCCTGGTACATCTTATCGATTAATTCCTGGTATCCCTTTCCCGGATCCACCATTCCCCAGATAAGAGGATCCAGGTACTGGGTCTTTACGCTATCAATGGCGGCCATTTCCGCTTCTACAGGGACCTTGTCGAATTTGAAATCAGCAAACATCTTGTCCGCACCATTATCATAAATATACTGTATCCAGTCCCTTACAACAGGCCAGGTGGATTTCAATTTTGTGGGGCCGGACCGGTAGAACTTTTCTTCCCTCCATCCCCACGGGCAGGGTCTGTCCCAGGGAAACCCTGTCGTATCTGCGGTCACACCTTCCGGCAGTATGATTTCTCCATTACCGTCAAGGTCCCAGTGTTTCCCCCGGATACCGAACGTGGTGAGATCGGCATATGCCTGATCCTGGTGCAGCTTTTCAAGCAGCATGAGCACCCTTCCCGGGTTTTTACTGGATATGGGGATGGACATCCCATTGTTGTTTGCAGGACTCTTGGGCGGGTGAGAGAGGTTTTGATACGGTGACCACCAGTCCAGTTCCCAGTCCGGATTTTTCGCTTTGAGTCTTCTGTACTCTTCATTTGCATTGATGGGATTCAGGTTGGTGATTGCGCTTGTCCCGTTTAAAAAGGCTTCTCTTGAATCCGTATTATTTGCCAGTACGTTTTTTGACCAGTATCCGTTCGTATAGAATCTTCTTGCATACTGCAAAGCCTGTTTGAATGATTCGTGCTCGTACAGGACAAAGGGATGTTCAGGATCATTCTGGAAGACCTTGATGTAATTCATCTGGCCGACAACCAGGTTTTCATCTGCCGAATCGGGCCAGGTTTTCATCCACATTGCAAAAGATTCACTCATTACCTGGTTATCAAACCCTCCGGCATTATACGGGATAATACCTTCCTTTTCCTTCACGACTTTCATATACTTTTCAAGATCATCAATACTCTCGATCTTTGAAAGACCGTATTTTTTTGCAAGGTCAAGCCGGTATAAAAATCCGTTCCCTTCCGGATCCGTGTACCTGAACGGGAGCATATACACATGATCATTCACCTGTGCCTGTTTGAGTACTTCTTCTGAATAACTTGCCCATGTTTTGGGGGCATATTGGGGAGCCAGTTCTTCGAGTGCATAAAACGCCCCGAGTTTGGCTTGCTCATCATAGATACTCCACGGGGCCATATGAACCAGATCGACCTGTTCCCCGGATGAAATAACCAGTCTCAATTTGGTTTTCCAGTCTGTCCAGGAAGTGAAGTTAACTTTTAGTGTCGCATTCAAATCACGTTCCATAATCTTGTTCAATTCGGCAAGCATTTCATCGTAATCCGGGACACTGTCCCCGACAAGCCACATCGTAAGGGATACCTTTTTTAATTCATCTTTTTTGCCGCTTTCCTTATTCCCACAGCAAAAAAACAAGACAGATAAGAAGAGGAAGAAGGTGCATAGAAAAGTAAAGGAAAGTATTTTTTTTATAGATCGTTTCATGATTACTTCTCCTACATTTGATATATTCTTTTATCGGTAACACCGATTTTAGCCTCGGATCGGTCTGACGTTTACCGGTCATCCCTTACCCTTTAATAGATCCTGCGGTTAAGCCTTTAATGAAATATTTTTGTGCAAAACCGAAAAGAAAGACAATCGGCCCGGTTGCGATTACTGTCATTGCCATTTTTATTGATTCTGTCGGGATACGGGGCAGGAGGATCCCGGATGATAAAAAGGATGAGTTCATGGATTGAAAGCTGTTAAGCATATTGTACAGGTAGTACTGAATAGGGTAGAGGTTCTTGTCATTGATATACAGCATCGCCTGCATCCAGTCATTCCAGTAATAAAGTGCCTGGAACAGCCCTATGGTAATGAAACCGGGTATACTCAAGGGGATGACGATCTTCATAAAAATGGTAAACTCATTGGCCCCGTCGATTTTTGCAGATTCAATGATGGAATAAGGTACTTCCCTTATAAAGTTTCTTAAAAGAAAAATATTCCATGCTGTAACAAACAGCGGGAGGATGAGTGCGAAAATCGTATCTTTTAAATGGAGATACCTTACCATTAAGATATAGAGGGGTATAAGCCCCCCGGAAAAAATGGAAGTAATATAGATGATAAAGGAAAAGATTTTCCGGTATTTGAAATCGGGCTGGCTTAACACATAACAGGCCATCGCAGTAATGAACAGACCCACCGAAGTACCGGTAACAACAACCAGTATGGTAACGCCATATGCCCTTATTATGCTTACCGGGGTTTTAAGTATTATCGCATATGCATCAAAAGAGAATTTCGCAGGAATCAAGCTATATCCGTATTTATAAATCGCCGATTCTTCTGTAAAAGAACCTGCCAGTATCAACAGGAATGGGAACAAACATACCAGGGCTATGAACACGACAAAAACCGTTCCTGCTGTTTTAAAGAGTAAAAGATCCCACTCCCGTTTCATTCCTCTTTCCTCTCTTTCGTGTCTTTTCGTGTCTTTCGTGGTTCCTTTCAAACCACTAAAAGCACGAAAAGACACGAAAATCAAATAACGTCTTCATCGAAGTACAATTGTAATCATATAAGGTACTCCTTATTAAAAAAATGCATAATCCTTTTGATATTTTTTAATGAAATAATTTGCAGTAAGAATCAGGAATAAACCGAATAACGACTGGTAGAGTCCTGCCGCAGCGCCCATCCCTATATCAAAGTTATGAACAAGCATCCTGAACACATAGGTGTCAATCACATCGGTTGCATTATAAAGCTGTCCATTGTTGCCGATTACATTGTAAAATAATTCAAACTGGCCTTTTAAAATCGATCCGAGCTGAAAAAGAATAATCGTGATAATAAGGGGTTTTAGTGCAGGGATGGTAATTACCCGTATCCGCTGCCAGATTGTTGCGCCGTCTATCCTGGCTGCTTCATATAACTGTTCATCGATGCCGGTGACCCCTGCCAGGTAAATGACACTTGTATAGCCTGCCCATTTCCATATATTCAGGAAAGGCATAATGAACCACCAGGCGATAGGTATTCCATATACATTCACTGGTTCCTTTCCCAGTGCCCTGAGCATTGTATTGACCATCCCATACTCGAAATTAAAAAAGTTATACACAATCGCACCGACCACGACAAATGAAACGAAATAGGGGAGAAACATGAGTGAATGAACTCCCTTTTTTATTATTTTCGATTTGAGTTCATTCAAAATGATTGCTATCACGACAGCAAGAAACTGGCAGGTGATTAAAAAAACCAGGTTATATAAAACAGTATTAAAGGTAACCCGTGCTATAGTCCCGGATATAAACAGGAACCTGAAATTGTCAAACCCTACCCAGGGACTCCCGAAAATTCCCCCGGTATGATTGTATTTTTTGAATGCAAGGATAAGTCCTGTCATGGGCAGGTAGTGAAATATGAAAAAATAGAGCAATACAGGCAAAAGCATCAATAAATAGATGAAGTTCTCCCGGAATCCCCGTTTTTCTCTTTGTAAAAAAGTATGTGTCATTTCTTTACCTTCGGAGGATATCATGTAAACCGGAAATGGACAGCAGGAACAATGAGAAAAAAACATACGCGTATATAGATAGTGTACTTTTTTATAAAAGTTTTAATAGAGAGGAAAATTATGCAATATTAAAAAGGTTTACAGCGTGGAAAGAAGCTTTTCCACTTCACTCTTCTTGCTGTAGGCGGGGTTCCTGTCTAGAAGACTCTCCAGGAGCTTTTTCGCATTGGATTTATCCCCCTCATCAATAAGAATGAGTGCAAACTGGTAGTATGCATCCCAGTAATTGGGATCAAGGGTAAGGAGTTCCTTAAAGGTATTCTTTGCCTCGATATTCCGCCCGACACTTTTGTATGCACGGCCCAGGTTGTAACGGGGGTCCTTTTCCTTTGGCTGTAACTGTACTGCTTTTTCCAGGTATTTTATGCTTTCCGAAAATTTCCCCTGGAGGATGTAGATACTCCCCAGGTTGTTATTCACCATGTAGTTATCCGGTTCCTGCGTATAAGCCCTTTTCAGTAGGACAAGAGCTTCATCGAGAAATCCCCCATTTTTATAGATAATACCGAGATTGGTAAGGGCACTTGGATAGTCCGGATCGATCCTTACCGCTTCCTTGTAATACCGTTCCGCATTATCCAGGTCATTCAGGGCTTCGTAGATAAGTCCAAGCTGATAGTTGTACAGTTTTGAATTCGGATTCCCGCTTACTGCCTTTTTTGCATATGTTAGTCCTTCGCCTGCCTTGTTCAGCTGCCATTTTACATTTGCCATCCGGTAATTCGTTTCAATATGCCCGGGATCGAGTTCCAGGGCTTTTTTTAGAGTTGTTTCGGCAGAAGCGTAATCTCCCTTTTTTATTAATGCCCCTGCCAGGTTCCGCTGGTATTTTACATTTCCCGGATCATAGGTTACTGCCTTTTTAAAGGCCGCTATTGCACCATCAATATCTTTTTTTTCATCAAGCAATATCCCAAGCTTACTATAAGCCTGGCTGTAGTCTTTTTTATAATAGATCGCTTTTTGTAAAGCATCGATCGCCTTCTGTTTCTCATCCAGCTTATCGTGGGTTAAACCCTTGGCGTAATGTGCTTTATAGTAATCATTCTTTAGCCGTAAACAATTATCAAATGACTTGAGTGCATCTGAATATTTTGTTCTATTGTATTGGATACGTCCAAGGTTGTAGTATGATTCCCAATCCTCCGGATCTAGAAGAACTGCCTGCTTTAATTCATGTTCCGCATCGTCGAGTCTGTCCCGTTTTTCGTAGATATCCGCAAGAACCTTATGGGGAAGAGCCAGGGAGGGGTCCTCTTTGATTGCCTTTTTTGCATATTCCTCTGCCCTGTCCAGGTTGTCATCATTCCCCGGATCTTCTTTCAGATAAACCAGAGCCAGGTTGGCCATTGCTTCTGCATTGTCATCATCGAGTTTGAGCACCTCTTTAAAGGTATCCTCTGCCCCTATGTAATCCTCATTTTCAATCTGTTTTTTCCCTTTGTCCATCAGGTCTTCGATGATTTCCTCTTTTGTCCTGTTGGGCTTTGGGGTGGGAGTCGCTTTTGCGGTTTCCGGATTCACTGTTGCGGGATCAGAATGGGTGTTCCGGTCCGTTATTCTGTTGTCCTGCATGGAGTCGATGATCCGTTCGATATCCTCCTTGTCCTCCTCCCGTTCCTTTTGCCGGGCGAGTTCATCATCATTGTCCTTATCCTTGTCCCAGTTCTTTTTTTCTTCCAGGATTTCATCATAAAGATCGGATACTTCCCGGTCATCCGGATTTTCTATAAGGAGCTTTTCAAGAAGATCCAGCGCCCGGTCATATTCCTTCTTTTCCCTGTTTCTCTGTACAACACGCAATACATTTTCCCTGGTATTTCCGCCGCATCCCCTGGTAACGAGAATAACCGTCAGTATAATAATGAGTAAAAGTGCCAGGATTCCTGCACCGATTATAATAAGTTGTTTTTTATCCACTCTCCTCTACCTCTCTTTTTTGCATATTTCTTTACCTGTATCCCTGCTCTTCTGCCTTCCTGGCCTTCTGGCTCCTCTTGTCCTCTCTATTCGAGGATATCTTCATCCTCATACTCGACCTTTATATCTTCTGCGCCTGCTGTAATGTCTTTGGTACTATCTGTCGCACTGTTAAGAATGTCAAGCAGATTTTCAAGATCTTTTTCCCGCTGTTCCTTGTCTTTTATATTCCTCCGTAAAGCAGCAATAAGCTTTTCCACATCGCTTCGCTGGGGAGTAGTGGGATAAAGTGCCAGGTATGTTTCGTAATCAGTAATGATATTTTCATAGGATTTTACCCGTTCATCGATAGTATCAAGTGTCATAGCCAGTTTCAATTTCCCGTTTCCCCTGTTCATGTAGGAATTGGCAAACCGGGAATTATGTTCAATGGATTTCGTGTACATATCTACTGCCATACTGTATCTTCCAAGCTCATAATGTTCATTTCCCATAGTATGGTAAAAGAGATATTTTGTTTCACCTGCATAGGAGAGGCCTCTTTTAAGGATTTCAAGGGATTTTTCCCTGTCTCCCAGCATTTCGTATACTATAGCAAGATTGAGATATATTTCCTCATTTACAGGATCTTCCAAAAGGGCTTTCTCATAGAGGATACGTGCTTCTTCCGGTTTATTCTGGTTCAGGAGTTCGTTCGCTTCATTCAGATAGGTGCAAAAACCATGGATTTGAATCATATATAATAGTAAGAAAATGCACACAACTTGCTTCATTTTACCCTCCTCATCTATAAAATATAACACTTTTTATCTTTTTTTAAACAAGATTATTTGACAGATTCTCTGAAAAAAACTACCATTAACACTAGGATGCATAAATTCACTCCCTTTCATATATACGTTGAAGGTGGAGGAATGTAACCGGCAGTATATAAATTTTTTTTTCCGGTTACCATGAAATATCAAATGGAAAGGACATGTATTGACATATGCCAATAGTCATTGTTCCTATTATAATAGTCGGCATCGGCGTGCTGGTCTTTATTTTTATGCTTATAAAAAGTATTCTTGACCCAAGACAGATAGAACAGCTTCTGGATTTACTCAATCAGAATAAAACAGGGCTTGTAATAAAGCATGCAAAAAAGCTAATCGGGAAAGATCCGAGAAATACAGCGGCTCATTTTATCCTTGGGAATGCATATCTTGCAGAGGGAAACGAGGATCTTGCACTTGTGGAGTACAAGACAATAAACCTGATCGGGGTATTTGACCAGGAACACTGCCAGGAGATTCCTTTCAGAAAAAAAATCGCGGAATTGTTTCTTCATTTTGAGCAGATCGATGAGGCGTTAAAGGAATACCTGCTCCTGATACAACTGGAACCGTTTAATCCTGAAAATTATTTTAATGCCGGGAAACTTTTTGAAGCCCGTCATTCAAATGAGAAAGCAATACAATACTATGAAAAGACACTCGAGGTCGATAAGCAGCATTCAGATGCGCATTTCAGACTCGGGTATCTTTATTACAGACAGAAAAAAACCATAGAATCACGAATTGAACTGGAAACAGCATTAAAGAATAATCCGGAAAATTACGGTGCTCACTTTTACCTGGGGAAAATTCTTAAAGATACGCATGATTTTTCAAATGCGTTATTTCACTTCGAGGAGGCGCTTAAAGACCCGGAATTACGGGTCAAGGCGATTATAGAAAAAGGGAGTACCTATTTTTTCCTTGGGAAATATGATAAGGCGATCCCGGAGCTTCAAAGAGCCCTGACACTTACTGATGATGAGGCGAGTAACAAGACCCTTTATGCCAGATATTATCTTGCCCAGTGTTTTGAAAATATCAGGGATTTTGAACGGGCAATAGAACAGTGGGAAAGAATTTATTCAAAAAAGTCCTCTTTCCTTGATGTAGCAGGAAAATTGAGTAAATACCAGGAATTAAGGATTGATGACAGAATAAAGGATTACCTGACGGTAAAAGACAATGAATTTACAAAAATCTGCAAAGATGTTGTCCTTGCCATGAATCTGCAAATAAGGGAAATTACCGAACTCATTAACTGCTGCCAGGTGATTGCGGTGGAAGCTGAATCAAAGTGGAGGAATGCCCGGAAACTCCCCAGGCTTATACGGTTTTACAGAATTTCCGATGTAATAAAAGATTCCACGGTAAGGCAGATTCATGAGGAAATGAAAAAACTGAACGTGAATCGTTGTGTGATTTTCACAACATCCGGATTTTCGAAACTGGCGTACGATTTTGCAGAAACCAGGCCGATCGATCTTTTCGGCAAGGAAAAGCTCCAGGAATTATTAAGTAAAGTGGAAAAGTAATAAATAGCAATTGAATGAAGATTCTCTGTATATCCGATCATATTGATTCAATAATCTACAGTATGCAAATTAAATGCCGTTATAAGGATATTGATCTGGTAATAAGTGCAGGAGATTTAAGGTTAAGTTATTATGATTTTATTATGAGTAATTTAAATAAACCACTTTACTTTGTATTTGGAAATCATAAGCTAAATGGGATAGAATACTATAAAAAGGAATACAGAAGGGACATCTATTCATCCCCTTTGTGGAACAAATTGCATTTTAAAGGAGGTGCAACACATATTGACCAGAAAATAAAACGATATAAAAACCTGTTCATCGCCGGGCTCGGGGGAAGCCTCTGGTATAATGGTGGAGGCAACCAGTTTACGGAAGCGGGTATGTTTTTGAAGATGATAAAATTGCTCCCGGGACTCATTTTTAATAAGATAGTATACGGACGTTTTATCGATATCCTTGTTACCCATTCCCCCCCATACGGGATTCATGATAAAGAGGACAGGTGTCACAGGGGTTTCAAGGTTTTCCTGCTTTTTATGCGACTTTTCAAACCCCGGTATCTCATTCACGGTCACATTCATCTGTATAATGTGAATGAGAACAGGATTGACAAATATTTAGATACTTTAGTGGTGAATGCATACAATCACCATACTATTGAAATACGGGAAGGAATATGAATAAAGAATTTACAAAAAAAATACAATCGGATTTTGACCGGGCCAGGACAAAGGAAATTATTGCTACCATACTCTCTCTTTTAAAGAATGAAAATGATGAACTCCTCTCGTTCCACGATGTCAAATCGATACTCAAACCAGGAGCTCATACCTATAAAGGGGTAATCCCGGTTAAACTTTCACTTATTATCGGGAGTGAAGGCAGGTATAAGGATTTTAACAAGCTTTTTCTTCCAAGACACCAGCATCTCCGCTTTCGCTGGGAAAGAATAAATCTCGCTCATTATAAAAATGTAATCCTTCCGCCGATAAAACTTTATGAAATCGGCGGGGTTTATTTTGTTCGTGACGGAAATCACCGGGTTTCGGTCGCCAAAACACAGGGCGTGGAATTTATTGATGCCGAGGTTGTTTCTCTTAACTCAATAATAGAGCTTCATCCGGATATGACCAGGGAGTATCTTAAAAACGTGATTATCGAGTTTGAAAAAAAGAGGTTCTACAGAACAACAAAACTGGACAAATTAAGATTAGGGTGTGATCTCTCTTTTACCACACCCGGCCGTTATGATGAGATTATAAAGCATATACAGGGTCATAAATACTATATAAACCTTGAAAAAAAGGATGAGATTCCTTTTCAGCAGGCAATGCTTTCGTGGTATGATAATGTTTATTGTCCGATCATAAAAATCATTGAAGACGAGAAGATATTAAACAGGTTTCCCGACCGTACCCCGGCAGATCTGTATGTCTGGATAGTAAGCACCTGGCATGAGCTTAAGGAACAGTATGGGGAAGATTATTCCCTTAAGCAGGCAGCTATTAATTATTCCCAGGAACATGGGAGTGGTACGCTCAAGCGGATTAAAGAAATACTTTTAGGGTTTGTGAAGAGGATATTTAACCGGGAGTCATTGCCTCATTTATAAGGTTTTTACCAGGAAATTGTCTCGTATAATACAACAAGAACCCATAGGTCATTTATCCGTTATCAGTATGGGTAAATCCCCTATTATAATATCAGCATATACCTTATTGCTCTCAGAGTAAAACAATGATACGTTTACATTGTTATAATAAATTTGCGGTTTTTTTATAAGCGGGAAAAAATAAAGACATGGAGGGATAAACATCGAAAAAGATTAAAATCTATTCTTAAACAATTATAGTATTGAAAATTTATATAATGATAGCTTAATAAATAAAACTTAAAAAAATAAATTATCCAGATAAAAATGTTGGAGGAAAAAAATGAATAAAAGAATGTTTTCATTTATTGCAATTCTTCTTTGTATTGTTTCTTTTACCGTATTTGCCCAAAAGGTACAATACAGATGTGGTGATCTTAATCAATCCGGGGATAACCACATCAAACCTCATCTTAATATTATTAATAATGGTTTTAATACCATCATGCTTTCCGATCTCACCATAAGGTATTTCTATACAAAAGATACCAGTGCAGATCAAGCTTTCTATATTGATTATGCTGTGGTGGGTGGGGGAAATATTACCGGAACCTTTTTTAATGATTATGTTGAGATAGGTTTTACGCAAAATGCCGGAAGTTTATTTCCAGGTAGACAGACTGGAGAGATTCTGATTCGCATGCATAAACTGGATTGGTCCAATTATAATGAAACAGATGATTATTCTTATAACGGGTCAACTTCCAGTTTTACTGATTCAACTACTATCGCCCTCTATAAGAATGGCACCCTGATCTGGGGAACCGAACCCGGGGGTTTGGTCACCCCGGATCCGACAGATGAGCCGGAGCCCGAACCGGGAGAGGATGAGTTAAAAGCCCGGTATAAGTGCGGGGATACAAATGTAACTGACCAGCACATCAAACCCCATATCAATATCATAAATACCGGGACAGCCAGTGTGAATCTCTCTGGCGTTACTGTCCGGTATTATTATTCAAAAGAAGGGACTGCGAATGAGCAATTTTATATAGATTATTCGGTTATTAATCCCGGTTATATAACAGGGACATTTAATGAGGGGTATCTTGAAATAGGGTTTACTGCCGATGCAGGGAACCTGGCCCCTGGTACGGAGACCGGGCATATCATGTTGCGTTTTAATAAAGAAGATTGGACGAATTATGATGAAAGCGATGATTATTCTTTTAATGCCGGCATTGCCAGCTATACTGACTGGGAAAAGATAACATTATACCTGAATGGTACATTACTCTGGGGGCAGGAACCTTCCAGTGTTACCCCCCTGCCGACAATCGAACCGACAACAGAACCGACATCCGTCCCGACAATCGAACCGACAGCAGAACCGACATCCGTCACGACAATGGAGCCCACGGCAGAACCGACTTCTGAACCGGGAACAGACGCTTTTCTTGAAACCGGTGGAATGATTGTTATGGAAGCTGAAAGCTATGCAGCTTCTGTATGCGGGACCGGCTCATATTCAGGCTTTTCCTGGATTGAACAGTTTGACGCAAGCGCCAGCAATGGGATATACATGGTTGCTTCCCCCAATGCTGGGGCAAATTCCACTAATTCCAAAGATGCTCCAGGGCTGGAGTTTTCGATTAAACTTGCATCGGATAATGCTGTCTGGTATGTCTGGGCACTGCGGCGCGGGTATTCCTCGGGTGATGATTCCGCCGGGACCAGTATAGATGACGGCTCGAAATATGAATGGCATTATGGGACTTCATTCTCATGGTCATGGATCAGGAGCGGGCAGACATACAATATCAGGTCGGGTTATCATACCTTTAATTTCTGGATGAGAGAGGATGGGGCTTCGGTCGATAAAATTATTCTCACTACCGATGCCGGTTATACTCCATCGGGAACAGGCCCGGGTGAAACACCAAGGGAAGGGGAAGTAACACCGGAACCGACACCTGAACCGACGGAAACGCCGACACCTGAACCGACGGAAACGCCGACACCCGAGCCGACGGAAACGCCGACACCTGAACCGACGGAAACGCCGACACCCGAGCCGACGGAAACGCCGACAC
>JAFGQK010000214.1 GCA_016935735.1 Spirochaetales bacterium
TCTTCTTCATTCAGTGTTTTCCGTGTATTCAGTGGTTCTATTTTTTATGTCAAGTAGTTTTGCCTGTTTTCGAATTCCCCCCCATTTACACCTTGCTTTTTTACTTTATCCTGTATATAGTTTATATGTATATCTATCGGGAAATGGAATGTATTTTTAAACGAATGAATTGCCTTTTAGAATAGTGAAATCTCGATCATGCATGGAGACTATCATTAAACCCTTTCAAAACTGCCCGGCACTGGACGGTTACCATTGCCAGACTTCTTCTCTGGCCAAAATATTTCTTTTTTATCATCACCCCCTTTCCGAAGATTTACTCCTTGGTCTTGGGGCCGGGACAGGCTTTATGTACCTGCATGAAAAAGGGGCTTACCCGTTAGTTGCAGGCAGGGGAAATACAAAGAATTTTTTTCATGATATCGGGATCAGAACCGGTGTGGATATCCGGGTAAAATCGACAACCAGTAAAGAATTGGCAGAAGAAGCACTCCTGAATGGATTGAAAAGGAATGAGCCCCGGATGCTGTATGGCGATATGGGGTATCTCCCCTGGTTTACCCTCCCTGGATCGTATCATTTCGGCGGGCATACATTCGTTCTATGCGGGTATGACGGCAAAGACACCTTTTTAGCTTCTGATATGGATCAACTGGCGAGCGGACTTAAAAATGGATTTTATGCCCAAATTACAAAGGAGCAGCTTTCAAAAGCGCGAAACTCCCCGTATAAACCATTTCCCCCTGGAAACACCTACCTTGAATTTGATTTTTCTCACTTTCATCTCCCGGGAAGGGAGGATATCTCCAGTGCAATCAGGCAGACCGTAGACCAGATGATGAATCCGCGTGCGGGTAATCCCGGTGTTATGGAAATACGGCGTGCGGCAAAGGAGATCACCGGGTGGCCTGCTCTTTACCGTGAGGATGAAGTACGGATGTGTCTCTTTCATTTATATATTTTTATTGAAGTTGGCGGAACAGGCGGGGGATGCTTCCGTTATATGTTTGCGCGGTTCTTAAAAGAGGCGGCAAACATCACTTTAAATGACGCGCTTATCCGTGCATCGGAAATTTTTAACAGATCGGGTGAATTATTTACCGGATTTGCAAACCGGTTTCAATACCCGGGAAAGAATGGAAATTACAGATCCCTGCTTGAAGAAATTCCGGATGCACTCAATGAAATTGCCGATGTTGAGGAACAGGGGTACAGGATGCTGAAAGATGCTGTTTCCTGATATCTTTTGTCATAAAATTTATTTGAAGCAGGTCTTGCTGAGTAAAAAGCCACCTGCAGAGCAGGTGGCTTTTTCTAAATCAAAAGAATCTGAAAGGCATAGCCTTTATAATCAATATAATAAGGAGGAAATAGACCACTTCCAAAGGAGGTGGTTTCCTTTTGATAATGAGTAAAATATATATCGGAACGAGCGGGTATTCATATAAGGATTGGGTAGGCCCTGTGTATCCGCCCGGGACACAACAGAAGGATTTTCTCGATCTCTACTCAAAGGATTTTTCAATTGTAGAACTCAATTTTTCATACTACAAAATGCCGGACCGGAATATGCTTGAACAGATGCTCATTAAAACAGATGAGAGATTCCTGTTCAGTATTAAAGCACATAAAAGCCTTACTCATGAGATCGATGATAAAAGCATGGTCCAGGCAGGGCAGTTTAAGGAAACGATTCACCCCCTGCTCCATTCAAAAAGAATCGGGGCTGTTCTTTTCCAGTTCCCTTACAGTTTCCATTACACAGTGGAAAACCGGAAGTATCTTGACCTGCTTTCCAGGGAGTTCGAGGGTATTCCTGCTGCCTTTGAATTCAGATCGAATGAATGGATAAAAGAGAGCGTGTTCGATACATTAAAGGCAAGGGGAATCAGTTTCGTCAATGTGGATGAACCCGAACTTCCCAAACTTATCACCCCCATGGATATCGTCACCTCAGACCCGGCTTATATCCGGTTTCACGGGAGAAACAGGAAAGAATGGTGGAAAGGGACCAATGTCACCCGGTATGATTATCTATATGAAAAAGAGGAACTCGAAAGCTGGATCCCGAAAATAGAAAGAATAATAGAAAAGGCGAAAATCCTTCTTATTTCTTTTAATAACCACTACAAGGGACAGGCTGTTCAGAACGCAAAGATATTAAAAGATATGCTTATAAAAAAAGGGATCGGGGAGGTGGCATGAATACAGACCTGGTGAAACAGATATGATAGACCCGCATGTTCATTTAAGGGACTTTCATGAACAGCATAAAGAAACAGTGGCCCATGGCCTTGATGTGGCTTTCCGGGCAGGGCTGGATGGCGTATTCGAAATGCCCAATACCGATCCGCCCCTTGTTTCAAAAAAGGTAATAAAAGACCGGCTTGATTTGGCTGACAGGGTAGGGGTGCCAGTCTTTCATGGTGTCTATGGCGGGCTTACCGGTAATGCAGACCAGGTAAAAGAGATGGTTGATACCTGGAAAGAGCTCTTTCCCCGTGTTGTGGGACTCAAGCTTTATGCCGGTAGATCCACCGGGACATTGTCGGTCATGTCACCACAGGAACAGGAGAAAATAATACAGGCACTCTCTTTCCTGGGATTTACCGGTGTCCTTGCTGTTCACTGCGAAAAGGAATCCTGCTTCCGGCACGAGTTGTATGACCCGGATATTCCTTTCAGTCATACGCTCCTCCGTCCCCCGGAAAGCGAGGTGGAAAGCATTATCGATATCATCTCGTATGCCCGGAAAGCTTCTTTTAAGGGGACACTCCATATCTGTCATATTTCGACTGCCCGGTCTGTCGCGGAAGTGGAAAAAGCCCGGAAAGCAAAGGATATCAGGATCACCTGCGGGATAACCCCCCATCATGCCCTGCTTTATGATGAACTGATGAAAGAAAAAAACGGGCACCTTTTAAGAATGAATCCGCCTCTCCGTCCGGAAAAGATACAAAAAGCCATGCTCGCTCTTCTTTTTAAGGGAAAGATCGACTGGATAGAGACAGATCATGCACCGCATCTTCTGCCGGAAAAAAACAGGGCATCCGGTATCCCCGGGCTGCCATTTTACCCACACTTTATCCGCAGGTTATGTGGGATGGGAATGAGTGATGAACTGGTAAGACAGCTTACTCATTCATCGATTTGTGATACATTCCGGATAGACATAAAGAATACAGGAAGAACCCCGGTCTTTAACCTGGAAGGGGAGTATGAGTTCGATGCATTTGCATTGATGAAAGTGTAAGGAATTCTATATTACTCCTCTTCCCTTGCGTCTTCCTCATCGCAGAGGGATTCTTCCAGCGGTCCCACCACGCCATCTTTATTCCGCTGCATGTGGCCGATCCCGGGCTCCTCCAGAGCCAGGTTGAACTCACCGACTGCCATGTGAATTTCATCAATGGCATACTGCTTTTCTTTTTCCAGCCGGAGGTTTTCGTTTTTGCGTACATTTGCCAGGTTCATAAGACTCCGGGCAACAGCAAAGTTTTCTCTTATTAAATGCAGGCAAAAACTTCTGTTTATCGCCAGAACACGGACCTCCGTTACTGCTTCCACATTTGCTTTTGCCAGCCCGATCCCGGTTTTCAGACTGCTTTTTTGACGGTGAATCATTTCCACCAGGGACATCTCCCCGAAAACCTGGGGCCCGTTTGTTTCTGCAGAGATTTCTTTCAGAACCGTTTTTCCCCGGTTTTTCTCGTCTTGTTCTCCATGGAATTTTGTAATTGATATCAAACCATTGGTAAGAACGAAGATATGGGAGACCTTTCTCCCCTGTTCAATAATAGAGGTACCGGGAGGATACGTTAATGCAGATGTCAATGTTTCATCATTCAATATCCGCTCGATTTCCGATACGGGCAGGGCCGCGAAAAGAGGGGAATTACCGACTCCCCGCGGAATTATATTGCTTTTGCGCAATTTCCCGTATCTCCTGAAACTGATAGCCAGGGGGGTATTGGTATTGTTGATGATGTCTTCCATATCCGCTTTATCGAGTTTCAAATACCTGGGTTTGTCATTTCCATTGGCCAGGGCATAGACATAATGCGAACGCCTCGATTCTGCATCCAGCATGCCTTCTCCCACAACAGTCCCGATATCATACCGGAAAGCAATCACTGTCCGCGGGTCAAGTTCCTCTCTTCCGCTTAACAGCTGTCTTTCTATTTGATTCAATTCACGATCATCCAATGGCTTGCCCGTCACAATATGACCACAGCCCCCGCCGACATAGAAATACATAGAATCTGCCAATGCCCCTTTTTCCATCATGAGACCGCTTACTTCCACAAGGGTAAGCTTTTCTATAATGGCTAAAAAGCTGTCCGTATCTCTTGTAATGGCACGCAGGGAAGGCACCAGCTTGATGAGATTGCCGATCTCGATTGCTTCTGTTACTTTTCCGTCAAACCTGCCTGCATCTTTGCATAAATGGATTATCATACCGGGTAATGCGAGTTTTACATTCTCTATATTTGCCGGGGTTGCCGAATGCATGGTATAAACGTGGCGTTCGGCAGGCGAAATATTGTTGAGTTCTAAAAGTCTTTTTAATCCTGCATCTGTTGTATGAAGGGGGGGCTGGTCGTTTTCAATAAAGTAATTATCACATAATGGCAGATAGAGGAGTAATTCTGCCCTTTTCCCTGACATTATCCCCTGCTTTACTGCATTATGAATAATATCAGGATCCAGCTGTGAATCCCCGGACCAGTAAAGCAGGGGTAACCCCTTATCGTCTTCTATCCAGAATCCATAGGTTTCGATTGAATGGAAAGAACAAAAAAAGTACCAGTTGAGTCCATTGATTCTTGTGGGGTGAGGTTTTTTTGTTCCACTGTCTATGGAGAGGTCTTCGAAAACCAGCCATTTAAAGCTTTTTTCAATATCTTCTTCACTTATCATCCGCTGGATATTATTATATATGAGCCTTAATAATTTCATTTTATTGTTTTCGGAAATATAAACGGAGACCTTTTCCGGGAGTGCAAAGTACAATTGCATAAAACCCGCTATATGGTCGTCATGGATATGAGAAAGAAAAATGCTGTTTATCTTTGCAGGATTTATTTTTTCATGTATCAGAAAGTCGAATGTATTTACAATCGGATCAATAATGGTTATTTTGCCTTTGTCCCCGAATACTGCTCCGCAATTGGTGGTACCAAAGGCATGGCGGAAATTCCAGGATTTATCCAGGGGTGAGAATCCCGATCCCGAGGAAATTGTCAGGTATACATTACGCAGGGAACCAAGATCCGGTAACGGCAGTTTCAATTTCCTGTGATATTTTTCTATGGTGGAAACATGGGAAAACGATTTATAAGGGGTAATCCGGATCCTCACCTTCTCTGTCTGTCCGGAGTGATTATCAATCAAGGTATAATTATTGTCCTGATTATGAAAGATCGTGATTGAATGAGAAAGGGTATCCTGATACTTTTTTTCCAGTACTATTTTCCCCTGCTTATCGAAAGACATAAAATTAATGAGTTGTTCCACCATCGGATTTTTCCCGAGAAAAATGCTTTCCTTAAGAATATCCGGTGTATATTCCGGGCTGTTTTTATAATACTTCTCCATCTTTGTCGGGAAAAACTCGGTCCGGGGATTTAATGCCAGTTCCGAGTTTTCCATGAAATAGGAAAGGCAGTTTTCATCATTGACAATAATTGTTGCCTTCTGCTTTGTTATGTAGTAAGTGAACATAATAAATTCTATTGCTGCCTTATTGGAAAGATCCAGGGCCAGGGGGATCATGGGTGCTACATAATAATGGGGGAGTCCCCCGGCTATCGTATCTTTAATAGTTTCACTGGGAATACCGAATTGTATCCTGCCAAAATCCTTTATTTCGATGAGTATTGCGTTCCCTGGTAAATATGTTTTTGTAAATATCGACTTGTTTTCATTCCCGGTCATTTTTCACCCCAGATATTGCCAGGCAGGATATACAGACAGATAACTTAATAATTACCCGGATAGAAAAGTCCGGGATTATGACCCGGCAGACATCATAAAATGAATTATATCATTTTTTTTAGAAATAGTACATAAAAAAATACGATTTTCAGGAATTCACCAGGAAGAAAAGACTACAGATGGGATAGTTGGTATAGTATTCAGGGGGGATCCCGGATTCGCAGAATATATCCAGGAATTCTATGCAAATTTCACTACAGATATTTCAACTCCGGGATATACTTCACCCTTTAAAAAAATTTTTAGCAAGTGTTTTAAGTGGAAGAGAGGGGGGTGTGAGTGGATTTTACATGAAGAAATCCCTGTATGGAGAAAAATGCAAGCTATAGAGGGCATATTTCTGGATTAGCCATACCAATTCAGTAGTACATTCAAACAATTGATGAATGTATGTTAACAGAAAGCGGCTATTTCTGGTGTCTTTTTGCCATCTTCTTATTATCGTAACGAGTTTCCTGATCCACCGACTGCCATACCTCTTTACAAAATCCACATACCCCGAAATCACCCACCTGAATAACTGTGCAATGCTAAAAAAGTTCAAGTCGTCATGGAGCATTTTTAACCTTCTGTACATAAACTCGGGGAGGTAAACAGTGATATGTTTTCGTTTTACGTTCTTATCTTCATTTATCAATTCATATCTGCTATGTCTCTGTACCCCATATAGATGTTCTTTTTCAATAACACTAAAGAATTGCAATAATATGTGGTTTATTGTTCTATCCAGACACAAGGTTCTTTGAAATAAATCAATTTTTTTCAAATCATCAATCATTTTACTATCCATTTTAAAGTGGAAAATAATCATCTTGACTTCATCTTCATTCATATAGCACTCCTTTCAGTACATGAATTTTCTGTTTTTCTTATTTTGTCTTGCAGACTCAAGCCATCGCTGTATTGCCATATATATTAACGAGGCAAAGTTACTTCCTGCATTGCTTTTTTATAAAAAAAGCTGTTTTTTTTGGTGTTTCATGGGGCTGCTTCAGGGAAATTCTTCACAGCAGTAACACCTCTCTCATTTGGAAATGATTAATGGGTAATGCAAATTCTTGCCGACCACCATGGAGGTATTCTCTATTGGGTTCCTGGACCCAATCGGTGTTACGAATGGGCGAAAATCCTGGTAATATTCCATGATTTCCGATGCGTAATACGGGCGTTGGTCATATCCTTCATGGGTGTGATGTCGTTAGTTAAAGGTCATAGTGTATTTCCAGCTTCTCTTGTTTCAGGTGACGGCGCAGCCAGCTCTGTATCATCTTTTTTTTGACATCCTAAAGGATATTGCATTACAATATAGAACAGGAGTAGTCAGTGGTAAACTTAAGCATAAGTACCAGGGAATGAATACCAGGAAAAGAAAAACAATAGGATTTTTTATTGACTGGATAGAGAATCCTTACCAGTGCGATTTATTTTCAGGGATAAAGGACAGGGCATTGGAGAAGGATGTGAATCTTCTTACTTTTGTCGGCGGGGCAATCGAGTCTCCAAGAAAACATGAACATTTAAGAAATTCGATTTACCAGCTTGCTCATAAAGATAATATCGACGGGCTTGTCATTCTATCGGGATCGGTAAGCAGATTTGTTCAAAGAGAACGATTTTCTTCTTTTATACATTCCTATGATCCCCTCCCAAAGGTCAGTATCGGCCAGGAAATTGACCGGATTCATTCGATTCTTATTGACAATAAATCAGGCCTTTACAAAATGATCGTTCATCTTATCCGGGATCATGGATACAGAAACATTGCATTTATCTGCGGCCCGGAAGGAAATTATGATGCCGATATTCGTTTAAAGATATATAGTGAAACACTTTCAGAGTTTGCTTTTCCCTGTAACCCGGATCTTATCATACCCGGCGATTTTACCCCACAGTCCGGGGTTCAGGCAGTATCAACACTCCTTGATAAACCGGGAAGAAAGGTCGATGCGATCCTTGCATCAAATGATGATATGGCATGCGGTGTTATTGAAGAACTCCAGAGACGGCATATATCAATCCCAAAGGATATTGCAGTTGCCGGTTTTGATGACCAGGTATCCAGTAAAATAATGAATCCCCCATTAAGTACCATCTATCAACCTACTTATGAGATTGGTTCGAAAGCCCTTGATATGATTCTTGATATTATAGAGAACAAAGAGGTTCCGCTTGTTGCGTATCTTCCCACGGAACCGGTTATACGGGAATCCTGCGGTTGTTTCAGCGAATCATTATCCCTGGATTCGGTCTGTATGACAGTAAAAAAGCCGGATACGGCAGGCAAGGAACCGGAGGAATTTTTCTCCTGCCCGGAAAAGCTTGCAGAATCAATTCATAGTAACATTCTTCATCACATAACAGGGAAATCCGGGTTTGAAAACGAAAATATTGATTTACAAATGGAGGATATTACCGGGCTATTATATTCCTTGTCCGCCTCTTTCAAGAAAAACGATTATAGTCCCTTTCTCCTTACCTTAAAAGCACATCTCTATAAAACAGCCCGTTTTAACAGGAATAAAGAAATTATATGGCAGGTATTTATTTCCGTATTAAGGTCTTATTTATTGCCGTTTCTTTCCGGTGCAAAACAACAACTGGCAGAAATCATTCTGCATAAAGCACGTCTTTTAATCGACGATTATTCTGAACGGGAATATCTTCACAATGCCATAAAAGAAGCACAGGCAAACCAGATTTACAGGGATATAGGGGAACATATTGTATCCCTGGAGTCTATTGAAGATGTTCTTGAAATCTTAGGTATAAATTTCACCAGATTGGGTATTCGATCATGTTATTTATCCTTATATGAAGGGAAAGATGATAAAGATATTGTATTTTCAAATTCAAAGCTGCTTTTTGCATTTAATCCCGGCGGCAGGGTGGAAATAGGGAAACAGGGAATATCATTTCCCACGAGAAAGCTGTTCCCGGAAGGGATTATTCCCGAGGATAAACCCTGGTCACTATTGGTTGAGTCCATCTTTTTCGGCAAGAACCAACTTGGAATAGTCCTTTATGAGCCGGAAAGCCAGATGGAGTTTACCACGGAGATCATGCGAAGGCTTTTATTGAACAGTGCATTTAAAGGTGCTGCATTTATTCAGCAGATACAGAACCAGTCACAGAACCTCGAAGCAGCGAACAGTGAATTGCAGAATACATTATATACATTACAGACAACCCAGAAACGGCTTGTTGAAACGAAAAAGATGGCGGCTTTGGGGGGCCTGGTTGCCGGTATTGCCCATGAGATTAATACCCCTATCGGGATTGGTGTTACTGCTGCATCCCATCTTGCAAAAGAGACCAACGAACTCGTTTTAAAAATAAATACAACCGGTTTGACAAAATCCGATCTTTTTTCGTATGTAAAAATGGCGAATGAAGCAGCATCATTGATTTTATCCAATTTACAGAGATCCCATGAATTGATTAAGAGTTTCAAGGGTATCGCCGTGGACCAGTCCAGTGAGGAGAAACGGTCTTTTAAATTAAAAGAATATATTCAGGATATCCTGCTCAGTTTAAGACCGAGACTGAAAAGAGTAAACCACAATATTCATATTTATTGTCCTGACGATATTGTGCTGAACAGCTACCCCGGTGCTTTTTCCCAGATTATAACAAATCTTATCATAAACTCCCTTATTCATGCTTTCGATGATGACCGGAAAGGGACGATTTCCATAGAGGTGAAGCTGTTTGAGAATGAAATGGTATTGACCTATTCGGATAATGGTAAAGGTATAGAAAAGAAGAATATAAAGAAGATATTTGAACCCTTTTTCACCACTAATCGTGCTCAGGGCGGGACAGGCCTGGGACTGCATCTTATTTTTAATATCATTACACAGACCCTTGGCGGGACAATTGAATGCAGGAGTAAACCGGGTGAGGGAACAAAGTTCATCATACGGATGCCGGTAAGCAAGTAAAAGCTGTTGTGATTATTTATTTGTCCAGGAATTTCGATTTTCCACAATAAAGAGATGAAACCACCGATTACACCGATTT
Source organism: Spirochaetales bacterium (assembly GCA_016935735.1). Lineage (GTDB taxonomy): Bacteria > Spirochaetota > Spirochaetia > SZUA-6 > JAFGRV01 > JAFGRV01. The sequence continues at coordinate 10,018 of JAFGQK010000214.1, forward strand.
CGCAGATTTTTCTATCTATTTCTGTGTAATCGGTGGTTTCCCTTTTCTTCTATTAAATAATTTGCGGAGCTATGTTCTTACAGGCCTGCCATAGCAATAAAAACCCAAATTAAAATTCCATCCATCTATGCCCTAAAGCTTGCAAATTTGACATTTATTTTTTATCATTGAAAGGTGTTCAACACAGTTCAATAAAACGATGAGAAAGCGAATAGGATTTTTAGTTGATTGGATTGACAGTGATTACCAGGTGAACCTCCTATGCGGTATTGAAATTGGTGCGTGTGCTTTTGATTTTGATGTCCTCACCTTTGTCGGGGGTACACTTGATAATCCGGTGACCACTTCCGTATTTCATAATGACATCTATTCCTTTGTTACGCAAAAAACGGTAGATGCGATTATCTTATCTTCGAGTTCACTCAGTCATTCAAGAGGATATGAAAAGATTAAAGATTTCTGTTCCCTTTTAATGCCGCTTCCTATTGTAAGCCTTTCGACAAAAATAGAGGGTGTTCCATCGATTGTGGCGGATAATAGAAGCGGATTCAGCAGTCTTGTAGCCCATCTCATAAATACCCATATGCACCGCAGGTTCATCTTTATCCGCGGGCAGGAACATATGAACGATGCCACTGAACGCCTTCATGGCTTTCTCTCTAAATTGGAAGAGAATAATATTCCGTTAAGGGACCAACTCATCCTGCCCGGTGATTTCACAAAAGTCACCGGATATGAAGCAATCATGAAATTGAATAACCAGGAAATTCTTGAATTTGATGCAATAATTGCATCAAATGATGAGATGGCGTGGGGTGTTCAGGATGCATTACATGAAAAGGGAATAAAAATACCGGAAGATATAGCACTTACAGGGTTTGATGACCAGATGATCAGCAAATATATGAATTCCCCTTTATCCACGGTGAAGCAGCCGGTTATTGAAATGGGATATAGGGCTATAGAACTGATTGCTGATCTTATGACCGGGAAACCGGTAAAGTCACTTGAACTCATGGAAACAGAGGTGATAATCCGTGATTCCTGCGGGTGCGGACTCAGTCCGTTATATTCTGATGAAAGAGAGATCGGCGAATATACGAACAATTATCTTAGTGTAGAGAATGAGTTTATTCAATTCAGGGCGATCAGCCAGCGTCTTGTAAGTATTACCAATATTGAAGAGTTAATCAGACTTTTTGAAACAGAACTGTCCCGGATCAATATTAATTTTTGCCTCTTTGCCCTTTATGAAGGAGAAAGCCTTAAAAAACATGAAAACGCACAACTCCGGGTTATTTTTGCTTATGAAAAAAACAAGGGAATGATTAAAAGCATCGGGGGGCTGCGTTATCCTGCAATGAATTTACTCCCGGATAATCTCTTTCCCATGAATAATAATCATTCTGTGCCTTATTCTTTAATTGTTGAACCTGTTTTTTTCGGGAACAAGCCGCTTGGGATCATTTTCATCGATCAGAATAAAAGGAAAGAAATCGTTTATAATATTATGCTCAGGATGTTCATAAATACTGCACTGAAAGCGGCCTTTTTTGTTCAGGAAGTGCAGAGTAAAGCATATCTTGTTGAGGAAGCGAATAATAAACTCCAGAAGACCTTGAGTGAATTAAAGATGACCCAGGAGCAGGCGATTGAGTCGGAAAAAATGGCAGCTCTTGGCAACCTGGTTGCGGGTATGGCTCATGAAATCAATACACCAATCGGAATAAGTGTTACCGCATCATCACACCTGGATAAAATCACAGAAGAGCTGTCAAAGCAATTTTCAGAAAATAATCTAAAGAAATCCGAGCTTAAAAGATATATAGAAAAAGCACGGGAGGCTTCCCGTATGATCCTTTCCAATATGCAGCGTTCTCATGAGCTTATATCCAGTTTTAAACAGGTTGCAGTGGATCAATCCGTGGAAGAAAAGAGAATTTTTAATGTAAAAGAATATATAAATGAAATTCTTATCAGCATACAGCCGCAATTAAAAAAAACAAGACACATCATAGAAGTCCAGTGCCCCCCGGCCATCACTATTTCAGGATACCCGGGAACGCTTTACCAGATACTCTCCAACCTTATTATGAATTCCATAAAGCATGCATTTCCGGGTGATAGAGCTGGCAGGATTACTATTAATGCAGGATATTGCGGGAATAATTTAAAGCTGGTTTTTAAGGATAATGGCTGCGGTATTTTAAAGGAACATCAGCAGCATATTTTTGAGCCTTTTTTTACGACAAAACGCACCCAGGGCGGTACGGGTCTGGGACTTCATCTTGTTTACAACCTGGTAAAATATAAATTAAAGGGAAATATCAATTTTACAAGTAATCCGGGAAAAGGCACTGCCTTCTATATTGAGTTTCCTGCAGAAAACAGGCAAGTATGAGAAAAAAATGGTAAAAAATCCTTCGGATGCTGCTCTCATTATCACCTACCGTTGTCCCATGAATTGCATCATGTGCCGGATACATGATTACCCGTCAGAGCAAAGTGAAGAAATCGGGCCGGGAGTATTCGAAAAACTCCCCCATCTTCATTTTATCAATATCACCGGCGGAGAACCTTTTATCCGGGATGATCTTGAAGAAATCATAAAAATCGTACAGAAAAAAACACCACGAATCGTCATCTCCACTTCCGGCTGGTTTACGGATAAAATCATTCACCTGTTTCAAAAATTCCCCCGTCTTGGTATACGCGTGAGCCTGGAAGGTCTGTCTGTGATAAATGACGAACTGCGCGGCAGGAAAGGGAGTTTTGACAGGGGATTGTCCGTTCTTCTTACCCTGAAAAAAATGGGAATCAAGGATATCGGCTTCGGTATAACGATATCTGACAGGAATGCAGGGGAAATACTGAAACTCTATGATCTGGCTAAAAACCTTGGTATGGAACTGGCGACCACGGCCACCCATAATTCCTTTTATTTTCATACCTCCGGTAATCATTTTACCGAACCGGAAAATATTGTCCGCCACCTCGATATATTGATTAATAATCTTCTTAAAGAGAAAAATCCGAAAAGTTGGTTCCGTGCATATTTCAATCATGGCCTTAAGAATTATGTCATGGGGGGCAGGCGCCTGCTTCCATGCATGGCAGGAACATTGAACTTTTTCATCGATCCCCGGGGATATGTGTATCCCTGTAATGGCCTTGAACAACGGTTCTGGAAGGAACATATGGGGAATCTGGCCCATGCAGAATCATTTGAATCCCTGTGGAGGAGTGAAAAAGCGGAATGTGTACGGAAACAGGTTTTAACATGTCAGAAGAATTGCTGGATGGTAGGGACTGTTGCCCCGGTAATGAAAAGGACAATTTCCGTTCCATTAATGTGGATTATAAAGAATAAGTTTTTTCATAGATAAGATCATGATGAAGAAGATGAGTCAGGGAATCAGGATACTTGTGGCAGGAACCAGGGGAATTCCCGGTATCCAGGGGGGGGTCGAAACGCATTGTGAAGAACTGTATCCCCGTCTTGCCGGGCTGGGTTGTTCGGTCACTGTCATGCGAAGAATCCCCTTTGTGCGGGATAATCGAAGAATGTACAAAGGTGTTCACTTAAAAAACCTCTATGCCCCGCAGAACAGCCGGTTTGAGGCATTCGTTCATACTCTCTTATGTACCTTTTACGCAAAATGGAAAGGATACTCGTTTATCCATATACACGGAATAGGCCCGTCGCTTCTTGCCCCGCTTGCCAGGCTTCTCGGGTTGAAGGTTATTATGACAAACCATGGACCGGATTACAGACGCCGGAAATGGGGAAAGATAAGCCGTTTTATTCTTCGCCTGGGCGAATTGCTGGGGACAGTTTCCGCTCATAAAGTAATAGCGGTTTCCCTTTATATAAAAAAAAGACTCCATACCATGTATTACCGTTTTGATTGTATATATCTGCCGAATGGTGTGAGTATCCGTGGCAGGGTAAATGAAGACGGATTTTTAAAACAACTCGGACTTGTAAAAAATTCCTATATTCTTACCGCAGGAAGATTTGTCCCGGAAAAAGGATTTCATGACCTTATAAAATCCTGTACAAAAATAACACGGGGGAATATAAAACTTGTGATTGCAGGGGATGCGGATTATGAAACCGATTACAGCCGGAAATTAAAAAAGGATGCCCGGGATAACGGATGTGTGCTTCCAGGTTTTATTCCTAAAGAGACCCTGGCACAACTGTATTCCCATGCCCGTCTCTTTGTCCTGCCTTCCTATCATGAAGGGCTTCCCCTTTCCCTGCTCGAAGCCCTGGGTTACGGGATAGATGTCCTGGTAAGCGATATCCCGGCTCACCGGGATATCGGACTGGATAAGGCTTCGTATTTTAAAGCAGGGGATGTGGCGGAACTTGCAAAAGGGATTGAATACAAACTGGCTCATCCGGATGCCGGGGGAAATAGGGACTCTCTGCTCTCTACCAGAAAATCATTACTTTCTGCATATAACTGGGATGTGATTGCCCAAAAGACATTTGAATTATATAACATTGTGAAAAATAAAGGATAAATTTTTACTGCGAAAGTATTAGCACGATCCTGAATTTGTGTTATATTATAGTAACTTTGATAAACTTAATAATAAAAAGGAGATATAATTGTATTTATTGGGATTTGATATTGGAAGCTCATCTATTAAGGCAAGTTTAATAGATGCAGAGAGCGGCGCTACGTTAGCCCAGGCAACATCGCCAAAGCAGGAGATGGAAATGATTGTAAAAAATCCGGGCTGGGCCGAACAGGAACCATCCACATGGTGGTTTCATGTCAAACAGACTTCCAGGGAAATTAAGGAAAAAGTTGGAGCCGGTTTTAAAGATGTGAAAGCGATCGGGATTGCCTACCAGATGCATGGTCTTGTTGTTGTGGACAAAGATATGAAGGTATTACGGCCTTCCATAATCTGGTGTGACAGCAGGGCTGTTCCATATGGTGAAAAAACTGCTTTAACGATCGGAAAAGGAGAATGCCTTAAGCATTTTCTCAATTTACCTGGAAATTTTACCGCCAGTAAATTAAGGTGGGTACAGGAAAACGAACCGGATATTTTTTCCCGTATCTGGAAATTCATGCTTCCCGGTGATTATATTGCCATGATGATGACCGGCGAGGCAAAAACAACACCGACAGGACTTTCAGAAGGGATCCTCTGGGATTTTCCCGCTGATGATATTGCCCGTCCTGTGCTTGGTGCAAGTGATATTCCGGAAGATCTTGTCCCTGATATTGTCCCTGTTTTTTCAGTTCACGGTACTCTTACCTCCGGGGCTGCGGATGAACTGGGACTTCCTCCCGGAATCCCTGTATCGTACAGGGCCGGAGATCAACCGAATAATGCCCTTTCTTTAAGCTGTCTGGAAGATGGGGAAGTCGCCGCAACAGCCGGCACTTCCGGGGTGGTATATGCGGTGAGTAACACCATCTCTTATGACCTGCTTTCCCGGGTGAATACATTCCTTCATGTGAATCATGAAAAGAATAATCCAAGGTACGGAACATTGATGTGTCTTAACGGCACGGGGATTTTATACTCATGGTTAAAGCATAATCTTTCCGGCAGTATGGAGTATAAGGCTATGGATGCCTGTGCCGGAACCATCAAACCGGGTTCGGAAGGTCTTTTTGTTTTTCCTTATGGGAATGGCTCGGAGAGGACCCTGGAAAATATGAATCCCGGATCCATGTTCTATAGCCTTAACTTTAATATTCACAAAAAGGACCATTTATTCCGGTCTGCCCAGGAAGGAATTGTATTTGCCCTGCGATACGGCCTGGAGATTATCGAGGAAATGGGCATAAAAATAGAAAAGGTAAAAGCAGGACATGCAAATATGTTCATAAGCCCCCTTTTCCGTGAGATATTTGCAAATGTATGTGCCAAAGAAGTTGAACTGTATAATACAGATGGTTCCCAGGGGGCTGCCCGTGGTGCAGGAATCGGTGCAGGAATCTATAAAAATTCACAGCAGGCTTTTAAAGGGTTAAAAAATGTACATTCAATTGTACCGGAAGAGGAGTTGATAAAACGTTATGAAGAAATCTATGCAGAATGGAGAACAATTCTAAAGCATAGATTGAACTTTGAAAAATTGAAAGGAGATAAACTATGAAAACTTCGTATCACAGTGTTTGCGCATGGACGTTCAATGCTGGAAAAGGCGGGTTTACACCCCCGGACGCAAGACCATCATGGGATTCGGATGAGTTATCTACCGTAGGGATGATAAAACTCATTAAAAACAAAATCGCACCGAAACTCCCGGATCATATCAAACTGGGTTTTGAGATGCATTATGATTATGAATATAATGAGAAGAATGCAAAAGAAGTGGCAGACGCTCTCGTCCAGAATGGAATTGCTCTTGCCATGGCTACACCTGGAGCACACCGTCATTTCGGGTATGGTGGTATCTGTTCACCGGATCCGTCTGAACGGAAAGAAGCCGGGGAATACGGCGAACGCGCGGTGAATATTGCCTATGATGTGCTTAAAAAAGCATGGGACAAGGATGTTCCGCCATGTTTCGTTATCTGGAACGGATCATTCGGATATGATCTTGCTTCTGTCGGTGTAAGGAATATGTATAATTATCTGAAACAGGGAATTGCCGATCTCTGTAAGATTGAACAAAAAAAGGGCGGTGAAATGTATATTGCCATTGAACCGAAACCGAATGAAGGGCATCCTGCCATGCTTCTTCCTACTGTTGCAAGTGCGATTGTTCTCTGGAAGAAACTGGGAGAAGAAGGTATTTCTCTGGCAAAAAAAGGTGTGAACAAGGAATTCGGTCATTCAGAGATGATCGGTCTCGATATTGTTTATGATACGGTAGAAGAGATTGATAATAATATGCTTGTTCATATGCATGTCAACAGCCAGGGATACAATGATGGCATTATCCTTGGCGGCCCCGGGAAATACGACATTGATAATGGAGCCAGGGTGAACGGCATGAATATCGCTGTTGCAGGGTTACTGAAACAGTCAGGATTTAACCGCTGGAAAGGGCATGACATGCAGACAAGGGCACATGACACCGAAGAACAGGGCATCGACAGGGTTATAAGAAGCATCTTAAGCTGGGATGCTTGTGAACAGGCAGCAGCACAGGTGAATGAAGCAGAACTTATCGGATACCTGGAGAAAAGGGAGACAGCAAAAGCAGAAGACATCATGCGTCATGCGATGATGAATGCACAGAAAATTTTTGATGACCTTTATAAAGGGTAATAAAGGAAATCATTCAAATCAGACCGGGTAGGGAAGATAACCTGCCCGGTTTTTTTATGCTGCTCATATAAAGAAAGCATCGACGAAGAAAGGCTGTCCTTGACAGGAACAGCCTCTCTTTAGAAAAAAGAAAATTAAAAATCAGAGGTTTGAAACCGGTAATTCTATTAATGGAGGTTCTTGCAGAAATTCCTTAAATATTATTGGATTTTTGTAAGAGGCTCAATGATTATATTTAAATTTTAATATCGTTCCCTTTCCGCCACGTCCTTCGTTTGAAATGAACATATCTCCATTTGAAAGAAAACAAATTCCCTCCGGCTGCTGGAAAAGATTTTTATCTAACTTTGCAGAGGTTACTATTTCTCCTTTTGTTGTTACCTCTACTAACAGGTTCCCGACAGATGAAATAATATAGATATGTCCCGAAACCGGGTGAACGGCTATTCCAGAGGGTTTTAACTTATAATTCATATAAACTGTATTTCCTGATTCATTCATTATTGAACTGAAATCTAGAACAAACAGGGGATCCGGGAGTATCACCTTTTTATTTAAATCAAAAATATAAATTGCTTTTTTTTCATCAACAGTATTCCAATCGTGAGCCGGTAAGGAGGAATTCTTACAGGCAACCAGGAGGGCGTTCATCTTTTTATAGTAGCAAAGCCCTTCTGCATCACTTTCTTTCGGTAAAAAGGTATTATATTCCTTTATTTTTTGATTTTCCGCCCCGAGTCTTTTTATACGGTAAATTTTCCCACAGCTGCGGAGGATATAGATTTTCGTTTCCATATCCTGAAACATATCCTCCATAACAGCGATGTCCTCATAATCACGTTCTTTTCCGAACTCGTATGCCCCTGTTACTTCACCTGTTTCATAATTGATAATGTAAATTTTTCCGCTTTCATCACTGATACAGACAAGTTCTTTTTTCCTGTAATATGAGATACCGGAAATCTCCATTAATTCCGGTGGTAGTATGATTGTTTTTTCAGGGAACATGAGTTGATAAGACAGTGTGCTTTTCTGATATGTATTGGTAACATTTTTTTTATCATCTGACGAAGATAATATCCAGTAAATGATAAATATGAGGGCAAGAATGGATACGACCGGTATCATACTGTTTATAATATTTTTCTTTACCATATTATAACACCGCAAAAAATAATATTAGCCTATTAATTCTCCTTTATTCGATAGGAGATTGATTGATTTTACCCCGGATATTTCCTTTATTGTATTGATGAATGAAAACTCCTCTTTTTTTTTAATCTGAATCTCATAAATCAACTCATAGCCTGCACTGTCACTATTCTTCATTTTTAGTTTATACTTATTGGAAAAATCCTTAAAAACATTTTCAAGCTGGTTTTCTGAAAGGCCGTTCCCTTTCACAATAAGGAGATATGAAAATTGCTCTCCCAGGAATTTATGATAAACAAACATTAAGACAGCAACAATAATTGTTCCGAGGATAGCAATCATATGATTCCCGGTTCCCGCAGCCAGCCCGGCGGACATGCCCCAGAAAAGATAGCCGATGTCCCGGATATCCTTTATTGCAGACCTGAACCTGATAATAGATAACGCCCCCACCATCCCGAGGGACAGGGCAAGGCTGCTGCCAATCACCATCATGACGGCACAGGTAACAACAGTCACCAAAACCAGGGTAATATTGAAGTTCTTTGAATATATTACTCCCGAATAGGTTCTTTTATAAACCCAGGAAATAAGCAATGCCACTAAAATAGCGATAAATTGATTAAATAACATTTGTTCAACAGGTATATAAATTGTTACAATATTCATGAAATCCGGAAATATCTTTGTCTCCACTTTACTATCCTCTTCCTTAAAACAAAACTCAACGATCTTCCCTTTATATTTTTATCTTTAATTATGGTATAGATATATAAGAAAAGAATCAAGCATTATTGCTCAGCAATTCTCAATGTATGAATAAAAATTCATATCAGCATAGATAAAGATGGACTTTTAATAAAAATTCAATTTTAGCAGAGATCATGTATAAAAA
>JAFGQK010000215.1 GCA_016935735.1 Spirochaetales bacterium
AAGGCACTAAGACTTCTTGCAAACCTTCTTTCTTTTCTTGCTCTTCGATAAAGAAATACCACCAGTAGGTTCCTCTTTTGTGCCCTGGCTTTACCCATCTCCTGTCAGCGCAGAACCTTTACTGACGGCCAGGACTCATTTATATCCCGCATTTAAACCAATTGCGATATTCTTCTCAGGTGGATATGGGCAGCAATAGCGGGCTGGACAGGAGATAATTAACTTTTACTAACCGGTTTTATTTTTTCTATTTTGTTCTATACTTTTTTTCTTTTATCGTTTATACTATAAGAAGAGAATAGTAATACATAAATTGAAAAATGTTTTTATTACTTTTCTATAGCAACAGTATACAGCATTCGCCGGGATAGAATATCAAGTTTTGCTGCTATTTATCGTTCTTTTTTAAAGAGAAAGGAAATTGATATGAGAAAAATGCATACAGAAAAAACTGATTCTTTTATTGCCCATGATTTGAATCATAAAGAGTATCTGATACATGAATTTACCCTCTATAATGATATACAGGTACCTGAACAACCCCCCAGGAAAGTCGCCTTAACGAAAAGCTATAAGACAGATTCAGGGGAACATGTTAATAAAAGAGATGATACGAATTTCCTCATTCTTACAGATTATGGTAAAAAAAATATCGAAATTCTACGATCCGATAAATTTTTATCGAAATATAATATATAATACAGCGTCATATGGATAATAACGTATCTTTTATAATTATTTATCCAAAACTTCTAAGATAACTTTCTTTTTTTTCCTGGCAGTAGCAGCACCCAGAATGGTTCTTATTGCCATTATTATCCTGCCATGCTTTCCGATAATCTTTCCTATATCTTTTTCCATAACCTTAAGTTCAAGAATTGTTGAATTTGTTCCTTCCAGACATTTTACCATAACACCTTCCGGGTTATCGACCAGAGCCTTTGCAATATATTCAATGAAATCTTTTTCCACAATCCCCTCCTTTATCTTCTTCGCCAGAATTCCTGAAAGTTACTTGTCCTGTTACCAAAACTTTTCTTGACTCACTCCAATAAGAAACTGGCCATTATTTAACTATATATTATTACTTCAATATATTCAATAAAAAAAACAAAATATAAAAACAATAAATTCTATAAACATACCTTTAAAAGTTATAATTGGGATTCAACTATGTTGAATCAATTGTAGTTTTAATAAAGTGGACTGCTAAAAACCTGAATTGACAGAATTATCTATCAATAGTTTTTAAATTGGACCTGGATTTTATATCCATGTCATTTATTTATTATACGAATTAAGCCTGTCCATCACTTCAAAGGCTTTTTCTCTAATCTGTATATCCGGATAACTCTGCATTATCTTTATCAGAATTGCATACCCTTCCATTTCTTCAAGTCCGTTATTTGCATTAGCAATCCTCTCTATAGAAGTAATAACTGCAAGTGCAAAAGTATTGTCTCGTGTAATAAGCGCCCATTTATCTACTGCCAGTTCAATCGCCCTGATTGCGTTTCCATCATTATTATACCCCAGTATGCCAAGAGCAAATACAGCAGATGAAACAATAGCAATATCATCATTTCTTAACAGTAAAATAAGAATACTTTCCAGTTGATATGCATAGCCAAAATCATTAATCTTTTCTCCAAGCCGGCCAATAAGTTCAATAGCCTTTTTCCTTGTATGTATTTTAGATTTTTTATCACCAGTAGTATCCATATATGTAGACAAATGATACAAAATAGATAAAAGATCATATTTTATCGAGTCTATGGTACCGATTTTTATAATCTTTTCCATGGAATAAAGCGCTTTTAATCGTGAATAATCATCAAAAGACAGGACCTGCTTCTGAATATCCCGGATATAGGCATTCTCTGTGTTTATTTGTTCTATTGATGGTATAGTATTTAAAAAATCATCACAAAATAATTGTCCCCCGCAATAAATAATGAAAAGAAAAAGAATGGCGAGTTTTTTTAAAAATCCCATATTCATCAACCTCCCATAAAATTATTTTCTTCTGTTTATGTATTATGTAATAATAGTTTCCCCCCGTAATCTTTTGTTCATTGTTTTTCCTTTTATTTCTATCTTTTTTTTATTTTTTACTTACTTTTTTGAAGAGATTGATGTTTAGAAAATATACCCTATAGTTAATATACATTGATTCAATCATAAATGGCAAGTCTTTTTTTAACAAGGATTCAAAAATCTTCCGGTTTTCTCCATTCTCTCTATACTCTTGTATAAAGATAACATACCTGATAGTATGGCTGTAATGAACAGAGAAAAAGACTATAGGAAATCAACGATTGAAAGATTGAACCGTCTTGATACAAATCCGGAAATACGACAAAAATATAGTGATCTCTGCAGGCTTACACCCGGGGAAATATGGAGAGATAAAAAAAACGGCCACAGGGTTGGTGTCCTGGATGCAACAAAGCATACAGACATTGAAAAGCTTTTTTCAGGAGATACATCCTCCTGTTTTATCAATGATCCCCCTTATAATGTCGCAGTTGGAAAATCAAACTCAAAAATGCTCTTTAAAATAGGGCTGAACGATTATATTGATTTTTCAAGGGGATGGATTACCAATACCCAGTCTGTCATGTCCAGAGATACTCATTTTTACCTGTGGATTGGAGCAGATTATAAAGATAATTTCCAACCCCTGCCGGATATAATGCTGCTTTTAAGAGAATTTCCCAATCTTGTGCCAAGGAATTATATTACTTTACGTAATCAGCGAGGCTATGGAACCCAGAAAAACTGGATGTGGATCCGGCAGGAATTGCTTCACTATACAACCGGAAATCCATTTTTTAAAGTTCAATACACAGATATCCCAAAGGTTTTAAAAGGGTATTATAAAACAGTAAAAGGGAAACGGACAGAAAACCTCGAAAGAAGTAAATCGGATTACATCAGACCGGGAAATGTCTGGATCGATATACAGCAGGTGTTTTACCGGATGAAAGAGAATGTACCTGGTTGTTATGCACAGAAACCACTGAAAGCGATTGAAAGAATCATTCATACAAGCAGCAGGGAGGGTGATATTATTGCAGATTTCTTTGCCCATTCAGGGACAACACTTATAGCAGGAGAAATGCATAAGCGAAAGGTATATACCAGTGATATTGATCCTCTGTATGCAGAAATAACGATCCGGCGGCTTGAGCATTTTCGTAAAACAAGAGAACCCGGATGGCAATGGAACAGCCCGTTCCCTGAAATCGATGAGATTTAAACCGGATTTTTTAGACAACCCTCAATTCCTGTTTAAATAAGGCGGTAAAGCATAATGATGATAAGGAATTTTAAAATCGTAGATGATCCCGGATAAACACAGATGAGAATTACAGGAGGCTATTATAAAGGAAGAAAGATTATCTGCCCCCCCGGGATTATACGTCCTGCAATGGATAGAATGCGGGAATCCCTTTTTTCAATACTCGGTAATCTCGAGCAGATGTCATTTCTCGATCTTTATTCAGGTTCCGGAATTGTCGGGATCGAAGCAGCATCCAGGGGGGCAGAACCGGTATTTCTGGTAGAAAGGGATATAAAAAAGAAGCTTATTATAGAAAAAAATATCTCTTTTGTAGAATCACGTATCCATCTTATTATTACTCCCTGTGAACGGTATATTAAAAAAACGAAAGAACGGTTTGATATTGTTTATTGTGATCCCCCTTTCAGGACAGAAAACAAAAGCAGTATTATAAGCCTTATTCACAAATCCGGCATTTTAAAAAAAGACGGGACCATTATAATCCATGTGCCGACGGAAGATCAATTGCCGGAATCGTATGGCAGTTTATTATTATCTGATAAACGAAAATACGGCCAGTCGGTGCTTTATTTCTATTGTCCTGGATAATCCGGCCAAGATTGAATAAAAGAATTACCTGGTTTTATTCTGAGCTATCGGCTAATCATCTCCTTTGGAGGTAGTCTCTTCCCTCTTTATAATATTGATTATTAAGGCGTAGCCTTAAGGGGGCTGTCCAAAAAGCCGGAGAGTATAACCAATCATCGTTGAGAATACACTTCATCCCCTTTCTACTGTAAAAAGAGAAGTTCAGG
>JAFGQK010000025.1 GCA_016935735.1 Spirochaetales bacterium
GACCCGGATGCGGGGACGGAGTACCGGATGCGGAACGTGATGGGTACTCCCGTCCGGGTGTACGACAAAACCTGGCTTGTATGGTACGACGACCTGAACCGGAAAACGCAGGTGGAATACCCGGATGATGACGGCAACCTGGTACGCAAACGGATTACCTATGATGATGTGGACCTTATCGCGATTACCAGGAATACCCGGGGGTATGATACGGTGGAAGCGTATGACATCGACGGCAACCTTATCCGTATCACCCGTCCCGGGGTAAAGGACGGGACAGGCACGGAACGGGACCTGGAATACCTCTTTGAATACAACCAGCTCAAACAGAAAACCGCATTCACCGATCCCCTCGGCGAACGGGTATCGTACAACTTTGATGAACGGGGATTACTCACCAGGCTCGATTACGGGAACGGGTCGGACCTGATGAGTTATGACAAAAACGGGAACCTCCTTACCAGGACAGACAGGAACCGGAGCCTGATCAAATTTTACTATGATGAAATGGGCAGGAACATCCGGCAGGACTATTTTACCCGCGACAATTACCAGGACCCGTATGATTACATCGAACTCGGGTATGACGGCCGGGGCAACCTGGTCAAGGTGGACAGCAGAAAGCTGTTTGAACAGATGGCCTATGATTCACGTGCCCGGCTTATGTGGGTGGAACGGATGTACAGGGATGCGTCATCAAGGGAAGATCTTGCCTCGAAGGTGGACTGGATTACTGCCGCATCCGAAGAAGAACAGCGGTTCCGGTTCGGGTTTACCTACACACCAAACGACCTGGTAGACACGATGAAGCTGCCCAACGGGAAAACCATCCGGTACCACTATGATGAGACCAAACTCCGGCTTGCAGGAATCGATGCCCAGGCAGACCTTGGGGGGGACGGGGCTGTTCAGTTTATGCCGGTGGTCACCGGCCTTACCTACAACAAAGGAGGCCAGGTGACCCGGATGGCTTACAGCAATAACACCACCCAGCACTGGGAGTTTGACGAGCGGAAGCGGATAAAGCACATAACGGTTCAAAGCGGGCAGCAGGAAATCCTGAAGCTGGACTATAAAGTGGATACAGAGAACAACATCCTGGCCATCAACGACAATACCTTTGCCTATGATGAAATGGACAGGCTCATAAAGAGCGAGATCATGCGTTTGGGGAATGTGGACTACCGGCTCAAGGTAATGGGAGCTTTCGGCACCTCCCGGCAGCATCCTGTTGTGGACGACCGGGCATATGACAGCGAGGCGGATTTCAATAACGACGGGTTGATAGACGGGTATGACCATACCCATGCCTGCGTGAACTGGAAAGACAAGTTCGACCGTGAGCAGTTCACCTATGACCACAATGGCAACAGGAGGACACTTACCCAGAATGGCAAAGAGTACCTCTACCACTACAGTGAACGGAACAGGCTTGTAAAGATAGAACGGGTTATCCGATATGATGAGCCGTGGATGATTCAACCCGGCCAATCCACGGAAGAGATACGGACATTCATCGAGTATGCCTATGATGCGAACGGGAACACGGTGGAACGGAAGGAGTATAACGAAGACGGCAGTACTACCACCTACGCGTTTGAATACGATATTCATAACCGGCTGGTGAAAGTCCTCAAGGATGGTGTTTCTCACGCATCATATATCTATGACAATGCCGGAATGCGGATGTACAAGGAGGAAAGCGGGAAACGGACCTACTACTTCCGGAACGGGGGGACAGTGCTGTATGAGGTGGAAATCGATGATGCAACGCAGGAAGTCACGGAAAACAGCTATATTGTTTCCGGCGAGTTGATTGCAGGACGGGTGACCAGGAAGAACGGGGGTGCGGATGAACTGTTTTACTACCACCTGGATCATCTGAACTCCACAAAAATGGTCACCGGCAGGGACGGGGCCGTGGTGCTTACGTATGAGTACAGGGCATTCGGGACCGAACTGGACAGGATCGGGAGTGACGAGAACAGGTTCAGCTATATCGGGAGGGAGTTTGATGAAGAGATCAACCTGTACTATGTGAATGCACGGTACTATGATGCGACGACCGGGCGGTTTATCAATGTCGACCCCATACAGGACGGGTGGAACTGGTATGTGTATGCGAATAACAACCCGCTCAAGTTTACGGACCCGAGTGGGTTGAGTGAAGAAAAAATTAAAGATGAAACAATTACTACAACGGAGAAATATACTATGGATTTTGACCAGGCAAGGACATTTGTTCATGAATATTTAGTTGAGATTGAAAATGAAAAAGAAAGAATAAAATACGGAGCAATAGTAAATGAACTCTTGAATTATGTTATGAGTAAATTCCCTTTAGGAGGAGATGAAGTTGTTTTATTTCAAAATTTATCTAAAATAATGGACACAAAATCAAAAAATAATCTTGCAATTCTCTGTTCCTTAATGACGGTTCCCAGGTATTATGATAAAAAAAATAAAGCTTATATTGATAATCCGTTAGCTATCGGATTTCAAAAGGGAGATTATGTTATAGAATTGGATTATAGTAAAACTGAACAGGAAAAAGTTTGGAAAACTACAGAAGAGGGTATGAAATGGGATTTCTTGAAAGGAATACAAAAGGCGACTATAACAAGATATAGCTCAATCTTGATTGTAGAGGAAAAAATGACACTCTCATTAAAAAATAAATTTAATAATAATATTTTAACTCAGGTAACAGAACAATATTCTACATTAAGTCCAGGATGGAGATGGGATGGTGAAAGAAATTGTGCTTATTTTTATTCTTTAAATAATAATTTTAAAAAAATAAAGGAGTATTCAAATAAAGTAAAATGAATGTGGAAATTTATGTACATCGATGAGAACAGAACTTTAAAATTAATTATTAAACAAAAGGCTGTCCATATGACGGGCAGCCTTTTTTCATTTTTAAGGAACGGCCGGTAACAGAGCTTAATAAATAATCCACGTCTATACAATCCATTTAAGACGAAATTGGTGAGATCGTTTTTACCAGATAATGAAGAATCCTGTTTCAATGCTTTTTCTGGTGTTGTTTACTGCTTTTTTAATGTCAATACGACACGTTCCAGGACTTTGTTCCTGTCAAGGGGTTTTACTATATAATTTTTCGCTCCAAGAAGAAGTGATTTCTTTACAAGATCCTGCTTACCCAGGGCGCTGATCATTATTACTTTGGCGTCTTTATCAAATTCTATTATCTTTTCCAGGGATGAAACGCCATCCATATTGGGCATTGTAATATCCATGGTAACCAGATCCACATGAGGATACAACTCTTTATATTTTTCAATACCTGAAGCACCATCCGTTGCAGTTCCTGCAATCTCAAATCCTTCTGATGTGAGTATCTGTGTAATTTGCTTTGTAACGAACATGGAATCATCAATAACAAGGACCCGGTAGGATGAACCATCTTCCTTTTTTCCTTCGGGTCTTCGTTCGTTAATATTGGGAAACTCCATTTTAGTTTTCATGATTCCTCCTCTCCGTTTCTTTCTCTCAAAGCAACATTAATCTCTATTTTCCCATATTCTGTTTCTATTGGAACAATCAGGGCTTCCACCTCAAAATCCGAAATTTCCATATTCTGCCCGGTAAAAATAGTAGGTGGTGTCAGTTCAAATCTAAAACCAAGATCCGCCAATTTAGTAACGGCCTGGGCAACGATCATATTCGCAAGCTCGGTAATGGTAGCTCTTGCCAGCTCACTCAGTTCAGTAAACTCCTCCTTATTCATATCAGAGGCTATCACTTTTGCCGTATTCTCTGTCATATCAATAAGAACCCTTCCTTCGACATCACCGGCAAGTCCGACAATGGCAGTAACACCCAATACAGGTTGGCATTTGGCTTTAAGATAAAGTTCACCCCTTGTAATCTTAATTTCAAGCACTGTCTCCAGTATATTAACTGCAGATTCAACAAATGGATTAATATATTCTAACCTCATCTCTCACCTTCCTTCGTATTTCCCCTTCAGATTATTCCGTTTACAGTAATATTACCTGTACGCAAGATTCATCCAATCTCTTTTGTATATGCGGATATTGCAGTGTTCCCGGTACTTTTCCATCCCATACCTGTAATCTTTTCATTTGTTCCAATAATCAGAACACCATCATCCTTTACTAACCGCTCAAACTCTTTTAAAAGTTTAAGCTGATTTTCTAATGAAAAAAAGGAAAGAATATCCCGCGCTACAATAAAATCAACCTGGGGGATTGAATTATCACTTAATATATCGTGGTATTCAAAAAAAATAGCATCAATTATTTCTTTTGAAAACCTGTATCCTTTTCCTGTCTTCACTAAAAAATTTTCCTGGAGAAAATAACCCGGAATATCCTGTTCCATAAGCAATATATTGGGTGCAGTCGAAATATCAATAAGACTGCTGTCATTCGCCCATACCTTCAAATGAATCCCCGGGTATTTCATTTTAACGCAGCATGCAATGGAATATGACTCCAATCCCTTTCCACACCCGGGATTCCAGATTCCTATTGGTCCTTTCTTTGATTCCGGCAATATCGCAGAAACCTCATGCATATACTCTGTATCCCAGAGCAATCCTGTACATTGTGAATAAAATGTATATAAAAATGAGTCTGCATCATCAATACCGGTTAACTGAACGCCCCTCCCCTGCTTCTTGCATGTGGAAATCCATTCATCGACATGGTTTCTTACCCATTCTTCATTAAGTGATGTAACATAAAATTGCTTAAATGCCAGGAGGGTTTCACTGATAAAATCAAATTCAGGAGTTTCAGTATCAGCGGCCTTCTCTTTTTCCAGCTCGCTTTTTATTTCAATCTGTTTCTTATCGGATATTTCCTCCTTTTTCTCTTCCATAAATATTCTATCAACATCAAGTATAATATATAATTTATCAAGATATTCACAAACGCCGCTTATATACTTGATATTAATATCATCGAAAAGCGGCGGGGGGGGTTGAATCGTTTCCGAAGAAATGCCGATTACCTTATCTATTGTATCGACGATAATACCGATTATCATATTCTTCAACTTAAGGATCAGGATATTCTCCATACCATCCTTTTTACTGTCCTTCCCGCTTTTATAAAACTGGAGATGAAACATCTTCCTCAGATCGATAATCGATATAATCTCTCCCCGTAAATTATACACTCCCCGGACATAAAAATAGGTATTAGGGACATAGGTAAATTTATTCACCTTTGATATTTCTTTTACCTGCATAATATCAATCCCATAATCCCGTCCGGCTAGAGAAAAGGTTACCATTTTAAAATCGATTTTCTTCTGTATTTCTTCCTTTTCTTCCTGTCTATCGATTACCTTTTCCTCCATACACCTTTTCCTTATTTCATTTCAAACTCTTCTATTATATATATCCGCTAAACTATTATAAGATACCTGTCTTATAAAATCCTTGCCTCCCGTTCCTTTCTTTTCGTTTTTTCGATCTTAAGATCCAGTTCGAGAAGCTGGCTTACATCTATAATAAGAGAAACTGTCCCATCCCCGAGAATAGTAGCACCTGCTATTCCCGGTGAATTCGAATATTTATCCTTAAGCGGTTTAATAACAACATCTTCCTCCCCGATAAGAGAATCCACCATAAGTCCGACTTTATTTTTCTCTGCACCGACCAGCACAATGTAATGATATTTTGCATTCTCATCTACCGGTATCCTGAACAATCTGTTTAATCTTACTATAGAAACAACCTCTTCCCTTAAATTGAATACCTCGTAATTATCAATAAGTTTTATTTCAGGAGGAGATATCCTGTGGCTTTCGATAACAGAGGTAATGGGAATCGCATACACTTCTTCCCCGACTTTTACCAGTAGTCCCTGGATGATAGCAAGGGTTAATGGAAGTTTTATGGTAAATTTGGTCCCTTTTCCTGCTTCCGACCAGACGATAACACTCCCATTGAGTTTTTCAATTTTCTTCTTCACCACATCGAGGCCAACACCCCGGCCGGATACATCTGTCACCTTGTCTGCTGTGGAAAATCCTGCATTAAAAATCAGGTTAAATGCTTCAAAATCCGAAAGCCGTTTTTCCGGATGTATCACCCCGCGCTTTATCGCCCTTTCCCTTACCCCCTGAATATCGATGCCTTTCCCATCATCCTCGATCTCGATATGGATCATGTTTCCTTCGTTCGAAGCTCTTAAGTATATATTTCCTTCCGGGGATTTCCCTGCTTTTCTCCGATCTTCCACTGATTCTATACCATGATCCAGGGAATTACGTACACAGTGGATTAATGGATCCACAAGGTCCTCGATAACCGACTTATCCAGCTCTGTTTCTTCTCCTTCTGTATGAAGAATTACATTTTTATTCAACTCTTTCGAAAGATCACGCACAAGACGCGGAAAACGCGAAAAAATCTGGGAAACAGGGACCATTCTGATCCGCATGACCCCTTCCTGCAATTCATTTGTTATCCTTCCCAGGCTTCCTGCTGTTGAATGGAATTTAGTCACCACACCCTTTAAATCTGTTTCCAGGACAACATAGTCATCCAGGAGTTTCCCGTATTTGGTCCCGATGTCCCTTGTAATGGTTTTCAAATCTTTCCCATTCGATTTATATTCTTCAAAATACTGTGGCAATATCTTAAAAAAGTTTTTAATATTTGTTCCCAGTTTATCCCCTGCCTCCTGGATCTGGGTGATAAGTTCGTTGAAATTCGTGCTTATCTGGTTAAATGTCGCTTTATTGATAACTGCTTCACTCACAAGGTTCATGAGTTCATCAATTCTTTTGCTTTCCACACGAAGGACTGAACCGAGTCTGGTAATTTTCCCTTTATCAATCCCTTTTACATAAGCCTTCGTGGCGGTTTTAGTATCAGATACTTCTTCTTTCTTTTCTTCCTGGATCGATTTTTCCGTTTTTGCAGTTTTTAATGAAGAAATTTTACTTTCCTGAATAAGGGTAACTTTCGTATCTACAACAATATCAGGCATATCGCAGATATCCCGGATCTTTTCTTCCCCAACAGGAGCAGCAACATAATAATCAACCACAGGATAAAAATTATCATCGTATAATAATTCAAACTCAGGATAACTCTGTAATACTTTCCCGATCTCATTAAAAGCCGCATACAACTGTATCCCACCCACTGTATTCATGACATTATCCTTATTAAATGTCACCTGTATCCAGTAGAGTTTATTGTCTTTCCCCGCTTCGGCAACTAATTCAAGCAGTTCATATTCTGTAAGCTCTTTCCCTTTTCCATCCTTCTTTTCAATCAACTTGCTTTTTATCTTTATTTTCTTTTCCCCGGACACCATATCGACTTTCTTTTCCCCGGATAATAAAGAGTTCAGGTTGTCTGTGAGTTCATCAATATCTTCCTGAAAAACTTTACCGGAAAGCCTTTCCCGGAGCATCTTTTTTATAATATCAACAGCATTCAGGAGGATATCAATAACATCTCCGTCTGTTTTTAGATTCCCGCTGCGCATTTCATCAAGAACATTCTCGACAAGGTGGGTAAACTGGGTAATTTCATTCATTTCAACAGTTGCTGCACCCCCTTTTAATGTATGGGCAGCACGGAACATCTCATCAATTGCATCCATATTTTCAGGATTATTTTCAAGGTGAAGAACATTCTGTTCAAAGGCTTCTACCTGGAGTTCTGCCTCCTCAAAGAAGTCTTTCAGAAGTTCTTCATTTGTAGGATCAAGATAATCACTCATTAATGTAATTTTTATAAATTCAAGCATGAAAGTCAATAGGAAATATTTTCCTTTTCACTATTCTCTTATATAAAATATTGATACAAACAGGGAAAAAATGTCGATAAACTATATAAGGGAAAAAATGTCCCGGGAAAAACTGTATGGATACGATCGTTCTGGAACATTCACTCAAATTGGGAAAAGATATTTCCCTGCTTCTCCTTACATTCGGAATAAAAGGACTCCCTGTATGTACCCTGCATGAGGCGTTGGAAGCGATAAAGAGGTTTGATACAATCAAATTCTGCATTATCGATATCGATAATAAATCAACCGAAGGCGTCCGGTTTATTCAAGAAATCAGGCAGGATGAACATTATAAGGACTTGAAAATAATTGTACATACAATCCAGAAAATAAATCAAATACAATCGAAAATGGCCCAGTTCGGTGTCCTGGGTTTGCTGTCAAAACCCTTTGAACCGGCAAAAACATCCAATCAAATAAAACAAATTCTTTCAAAAATCTATTTCCCCGGTGCAGAAAAAAGACACCATATACGTATCCGGCCTGATCCGGATGATCTTATAAGAGTTCATTTTAAACTCAAACTTTATCCGGCCCTTGTCTATGGGAAAATCCTGGATATCAGTATCACCAGCATGGCAATTGAACTCCTGAAATCACCTCCCAGGGCGTTTCTAAAAGAAGGTACCTATATTCCCAGGCTTTTATTCTCCCTGGATTATAAGCAGATAAGTGCATCCGGGATCATTAAGCTTGAACGGGGTAAAATAATCATTATAAACTTTCATCAATTAGTATCCCGGGCAAAAAATACAATTGCCGGGTATATTTTTAAGCGAATTTCCACCTGAATAAAGAGTACTGGAATGAATAACAACAATAAAGTCTGTTTCCGATGCATTTATTGATTTTTTTTGAATAAGTAGTACCATTAATTATATAAGGAGGAAAAAAAATGGTAATAAACATGAAAAAAAATTATATTTTTTTTATTTGTCTACTGCTGTTCTTTGTTCAAACTTCTCTGCACACAGCAAATATCGATGTATCTTCGCTTGAAATAATCTGTCATGGTGCTTATGACGAGACAAATGATTATGATATTGTCCTGGCAACAGATGGTGAAATGGAAATGAGTATCGAGGGGGGATATAAATTCGGTGCAAGCGTTGTCTTCGGGTTCAGGAGTGAGAATCTGGAGGATGCAATAAGAGAGAAAACACTGGGATTATTATTCAAATCCGGCCAGATTACGGTGCGGGAGATATTGGGCTCATTAATGTCGTTTTCGTTTTTTATCGGAGAGAATGATATTCTCTGCTCCGGCGAGGGATTTGTCGATTATTTCGGCACGGATTTGATTAAAATAAATTACAGCGGATTTTTATATTTTCCCGAAGGCAAGGTGTATGAGGGAATTCATACGGTTTCAGGAACAGGATGTTCTTTTATCTACAGGCCCCTGCTAGACAGATTACTCTTTCATCTTTATGCGTATCAGGATGATCATTTTGTTAATGATACTGGTGAATTCATACCGGGACAGTTTTCACTGGATTTAAGGACAATAGTAAATTTTGAACCTGTCAAACTGGATTTCTTTTTAGGGGCGACTGGTCCGTGTGAAGCAGAGGCAGGATATTACCGGACAGGTCTTCTTCTGTATGCAAAAGCAGGGTTTGCAGAGTTCTTTGCACAGGCAGGTATTCCCCGGTGGGACCCTGTAGATGATCTTTTCAGATTGGATCTGTTTTTTCTACTCTTTGAAACAAAACTCAATCTTGGTATTGTTGCTATTACCCCATCCTTCTTTATCCACCCGGGATATTACGAGCAGAATCCGACAGATGAAGAGGAAATCATGGATATCAATGTGAATATTGCATTCGGAGATATATTCAAGCACCTGGTAAGCGGCGGTATTGAAGGAAACTTCTCCTTTACGGAAAATCTGGTTGAAGGGCTCAATATCAAGGTATTTCCCTTTATCAGTTTTATCACACCGGGTGTTGTCTGGCAGTTAAAATGCGGAATTACGCTTTATTCCGACCCGCTTCCTTATGATAACCTTCCCGGTATGTTCGAAGGATTTATAAACATAAAAGCAGGGTTTTAAGTATAAAGGACATGGATATCTTCATTAAGAAGAAAACTGCGGATTGGGGTCATGACCCCTGCATAGAAAGGGACAGATAACGCACATTTTTTGAATGCAAAATAAGGCTTCTAAACCGAAATTGTGATAGTACTCTTCTTATAAACAAACATCAGCATTTTAAAATGAAGGAGAGGATAAAACTATCCCGGGACTTTCTCCAGTTCCTCCACACCATTCTTTTTTGAAGCTACCTTCTTTTCCCGGAACACGATCTTATCACCCTTAAGGTCGATGACAATACACGAACCGATCTTGAACTTTCCTTTAAGAATCTCGATGGAAAGCGGATCTTCGATAAACTTCTGGAGGGTTCTCCGTAATGGACGGGCCCCGTATTTTTCATCAAATCCCTGCTCTATAAAAAACTCTTTGGCCTTTGGCTTCATTTCCAGCTTCATCTCCTGGTCCACCAGGCGTTCCTCTATTTCTTCAATAAGAAGGTCCAGGATCCGGGAGATATGTTCCTTACTTAAGGCATGAAAGACTACAATTTCATCTACCCTGTTGATAAACTCCGGATTAAAGAGTTTTTTCAATTCACTTAATGCGGATGTTTTCATTTCATTAAAGTGCATGACACCGCTTTCTGCATGAAATCCCAGGAAAGTGTCTTTGTTTATCTCACGTGCACCGACATTGGAGGTCATTATAAGCACGGTATTTCTGAACGATACGGTATGCCCCAGGTTATCCTGAAGCTGTCCTTCTTCCAGAACCTGGAGAAGCAGGTTGAATACATCCCTGTGCGCTTTCTCGATTTCATCAAGAAGAATCACACTGTAGGGACGTCTCCGTATCTTTTCGGTAAGAAGACCGCCCTCTTCATATCCAATGTAGCCCGGGGGTGCGCCCACCAGACGTGAAACATTATGTTTTTCCATGAAATCGGACATATCGATCCTGATAAGTGCATCTTCATTCCCAAAGAGAAACTCTGCCAGGCACTTGGCCAGGTATGTTTTTCCCACACCGGTCGGGCCCAGGAAAATAAATGAACCGCGCGGCCGTTTGGGTGAGCTTAACCCTGTCCTTGAACGTCTTATTGCAGATGCAATTACCTTAATCGCTTCATCCTGGCCCACAACGGATTTATGGAGATCGGATTCAATCTGGAGGAGCCTTTCAGATTCATTCTGTGCAATCCTTATAAGCGGTATGCCTGTCATTTCTGAAATAATACGTTGAATGTCCTCCACATCCACAATATTCTCTTCATTCTTGATTGTATTTTCCCATTCCTTTTTCTGCTGCTCAAGCTCTTCTTTCATCCGGTTCACTGTATCCCGGACAGCAGCTGCCTGTTCATATTTCTGGTTGTTCACAAGCTGGGTTTTTTCGGAAATAAGCTTCTGGACTTCCTGTTCTATATCGGCTATCTGCTTTGGCTTTACACTGTTATGAATTCTTTTGTGTGATCCTGCCTCATCAATCAAATCAATCGCTTTATCCGGTAAAAAACGCTCTGTTACATACCGGTGGGAAAGTACTGTTGCTGCCTCAAGGGCATCATAGGTATAGGTAACCCGGTGATGCTCCTCATATTTGCACTTAATACCTGTTAAAATTTCCAGTGTATCTTCTACAGACGGTTCTTCCACATAAATCGGCTGGAACCTCCTTTCAAGTGCGGCATCACGTTCAACATATTTTTTGTATTCGTTTAAAGTAGTTGCACCGATACACTGTAATTCTCCCCTTGAAAGCGCAGGTTTAAGCATATTTGATGCATCAATCGCACCTTCCGCACCCCCTGCACCGATGATTGTATGAAGTTCATCAATAAAAAGAATAACATTACTCGCTGCAATTATTTCACGCATCACACGTTTCAATCTCTCTTCAAATTCTCCCCTGTATTTCGTGCCGGCTACCAGTGATGCGAGATCCAGTACAACAACACGTCTTTCAAACAGCACCTCCGGGGCGACCCCGTCGACGATCTGCTGGGCAAGCCCTTCCACAATGGCAGTTTTTCCCACCCCCGGTTCTCCGATAAGAACAGGATTATTCTTTGTCCTTCGTGCCAGAATCTGGATAACCCGCTGTATTTCCTTTGTACGCCCAATTACCGGATCGAGCCGGCCCTCGCGGGCAAGAGCGGTAAGATCACGTGAAAATTCATTAAGAGTTGGCGTCGTTTTTCGCTGGGTACCACCACTCTGCTGCTTTTTCTTATAAGAACTATAAGCTCTTAAACTGCCGGGGCCGTTGATCTGAAATACTGCATCCCGCAACTCATTAATAGCGATTTTCTGATTGTTCAGGTATTTATAAGCGACGCTTCCCGCTTCCTTTGCCGCAGCAAGGAGAAGATGCTCTGTTCCGATATATTCATGACCCAGGTTATGGGCCTCTTCCGATGAGTCTTCAAGCACACGGCGGAGTCTTTGCGAAGGTATTAATTCATTTTGCTTGCTCCTGGAAATTTCTTTTTTCATAATATTGTTCTCTATCTCGAACACCATATCCGCAATATTCACCTTAATTTTTTTTAAGGCTTTTACCGCGACACCTTCACCATCTTTCAGGAGAGCCAGTACCATATGTTCAGGTTCAATAAAATCAGAATTACATCTTTTCGCCTCTCCCGGTGCAAGGAGTGTCAATACCCTCTGTGCCCGTTGTGTTAAACCCTTAAATTTAAACATTATGAAAACTCCTTATTATCAAATTCATTCGCTTTCTTATTCATCACAAATCCCATTATATAATATACTATAATTATATATATAAAAATAATAAAAAAAAGACAAATTGTCGCATTTTAAAAAACAGTTTAAAGCCCACCGGTATTCCATTCCTTTTACAATATGTCACGGATTATCTCCGCACGCATTGTATCACATAAATTCACATCAAAATTCATCCTGTTCATGATCTGCTGGACATGTGATTTCTGGGATAAAAAGAAAAGACTCGTAATCTTTTCAAGCGGAATATCGGATACAAATCCAAGACAGATACCAAGCCGGATTATGGAAAGGTGTTCAATCGCTTCCCTGATACTTATCATACGGCAATACTTAAGCACCCCCAATGCCCTGAGTATTCTATCTTCAATTTCCCTCTTTTTCTTTTTGTAAAGAGCTTCCCGTGTCTTTCTTTCAAGCAGGACAAGGGGTTTGAGTAATTTATTCATAAATGAAAGAATTTCCGACTCATTATAACCAAGAGACAACCGGTTTGAAATCTGATAGATATCCCCGAGTGAATTATTCTCCGATCCGCGGAATGCCTTTATGGAAAATCCCTTCTCGAAAACAAGATTCAGGGTTTCTGAAAGTAAAGAAGTCAGTTCAAGGGCAGGAAGGTGAACCAGCACGGAAAATCTTACCCCGGTTCCGAGATCGTTTAAGGATGATGTCATGTATCCCCATTCAACAGAGCTTGCAAAGGAAATGTATTTTTCCAGGGTTGAATCAAGGGTATCGATTCTTTCAAAAGCCTCTTTCAGCATATTTCCGGCTTTAATGCAGGACAATCGTAAATGATCTTCTTCATTTACCATACCGCTGATATCGCCGTCTTTGCTTAAGATGACAACCCCATTTTTTTGCTTAAAGTACTCTTTTGTTACGATATTTCTCTCAAGGAGAACATTTTTCTCAACAGGACTCACATCATCAAGGTGTAATAAGGTAAATTTATACTCATCCTCCAGCTGGCTAAAAGCGTCAATAATAATGCGTTTTACTTCTTCATCCTTTTCCCGGGAAAGGACATGCGGAAATGGAAAATCAAAAAGATTCCGGGCAAAACGGACCCTCGAGGAGATGACAACATCATGTTCGGGTCCTCCTTTATAGAACCAGCCGGATTTTTTCATTATTTCATCAAACTTACTCATTTTTTACCAGTCTGAGTTTTTCAGTAATTTAATCTTATCCCTTAAGACCGCAGCGGATTCATAATCCTCGCGATGAACTGCAGATCTTAGTTTTTCTTTTAAAATTCTTAAATCGAACAGAAATGTTTTATAGGTCTTAAGGCACTTTGGATATTTTCCCTTGTGAAGATTAACCCCCAGATATTTCTTTAATTTTCTTTTTAATTCACGTCTAAATACGGTATAGCATTCACTGCATCCGCATCTTCTTTCTTTTACTATCTGATTGAGTGTTGTTCCGCACCCGGGACAGACCCTTTTTAACCGGGACTCTTTATCCTTTTTGCTAAAGGAAAGTCCTGAAAAAATAAAATTCGATAGATTGAATTTCACTGTATTATCTTTCCCTTCAATAAACCCGGATAAGAGAGCACAGGATTCACAAAGTCCTATTTCTTTCTTTTTATTATTTATGACCTGGTTAATAAGGATTACAGCCTGATTCTTTTTACACATTTGACATTTCATGAGCATTCCACTACTATTAAATATCTCATATACATTGAGTATATCATACAACGAACATTCTTCCCAATAAAAAAGCTAGAAAGATAAAAAAATCAATCAGTAACTTTATATTTTAACAAAAATACTAAAAGGATATAAAAAAATCAATACTTTCTTATCACTTCCAGTGGTTTTATACGCCCTGCTTCAGCAGAGGGAAGATATGCAGACAGGGTGGCAATAAAGACGGTAATACAGGCCACACTGAATATCTCAAAAAAGCTTATCCTTACCGGTATTTCCTCCAGATAAAACTCCGGATTAAATATTATAAATGGTCCATTGCTTTTTATCTGGTAAAATGGGGAAATAAAGTTTTCAAAAAGGGTTATACACAAATTAAAAATATATTCAACTCCTTTTATAAGTTCATTGATATTTACAGCGATGGTAAGACCTGCTGTAATCCCTATCAGGCAACCGAGCACCCCTGTATAAAAACCGATAATAAAAAAAGAACTGGATATAAGTAAAGGGGAAGCCCCCATGCTTTTTAAAATTGCGATTTCATGTGTTTTTTCCATAACAAGCATAAGCATCGAAGAGTATACATTCACTGCGGCTACAATAATGATAAGCAGCATAATGAATATTAAAATGGTTTTCGTAGTCTGAAATGCCCGGTATTGATTAATCTGGAGTTCATACCAGGTCTCAATATCGGAAAAAAGATTATCCTTTTCAATAAGATATTGTTTTATCCTCTTTCTTATTTCATTGATATTTCCAAAGGGATCATTCACTTTTATTCCAATAAATTCTTTTGATTTTTCCTCCGGCAATATAAGAGAACCTGTCTGAAAAGGGATATACGCAAGGACTTTATCGATTTCCTGGTATCCTGTGGTAAATATCCCGGATACGATACATTTTGCCGATTTTAAAACGATTTTCGACCGGAAATCATTATATGCAAGAATAAAAACCTGATCACCGATGCCCGCTTTGAGTTTATCTGCCAGGGCTTTCCCAAGCAGAACGGTATTGATATGTGCTTTTGAAAATATCCCGGCAATTGTTTTCCGTTCTGTTTCCGTAACAGTATCTTTTAGAACATACAGTTCCCTATCCCTGTCTATTACATACATATCAGCAAGATAAATCTGTTCATCATTACTGATTCTTAAACTCATCTTCCTTTCCAGGATATCCGGTTTCAGGTATTCAGGTACAGATGATAATATAAACCCACCCTCCTCCAGATGAAAGTATTTGTGAAATCCTTCATCCTCCTTATAAAGTGATTCCGGGACACATCGTACGGTGACACCGGAGAGATTGTCCCGAAAGCGAAACAGGGCAAACCCGCTCTTCTCTACAAAAGCATGTTTTACCCCTTTTAACGATGTTAAGTCCCGGGCTATTTCCTGCATTTTTTCCGTAGAGGGAAAATCATAAAGAGTGACCTGGAGATGATAGGTAGTAATTTCGATTAATCTCTGGGTAATTCCTTCTATCATCCCGTTTGTCACCACAATAACAACAATAAGCGGGATAAGGCTTAATCCGATCCCGATTATCGCGCCCCGTAATTGTGCAGGAATTCCAATAAATCTTCCCCTGCCAGTGAAATTCTTAAAACCTATAACAAATGGAATATGGAATTTCATGAGCCGACAAGCACTCCATGTTCTATTGAAAGATGTCTATTTCCCCTTATAGCCAGCCCCCGGTCGTGCGTCACTAAAATCATTGTTTTTTTATACCGTTCCACAAGACTGAAAAGAATATCTTCCACATTTTTTGAGTTCTTCTCATCCAGGTTTCCGGTCGGTTCATCCGCTATTATCATGTCCGGATTATTCATAAGCGAACGGGCTACAGCAATTCTCTGTCTTTCACCACCGGACAACTGGACAAGATAGTGGTTTCTCCTGTGCCAGAGATTTACGTCCATAAGTAATTGTTCAGCCCTTTTCTTTGCTTTTTTCCCGGGCACACCTGCAATAAAGGCGGGCATCATGACATTTTCCAGGGCATTAAACCCTTTCAGCAGAAAATGAAACTGGAATATAAACCCGATAGTATTTCTTCTGAACTGGGTAATTTCCTCCTCGGAAAGAACTGTTACATCGGTGTTTCGTATATATATTTTCCCGGATGTCGGGAAATCCATTCCTGCAATAAGATTAAGAAGCGTACTTTTGCCGGAACCGCTTTCCCCGGAAATAATAACCGTGGTCCCCTCTGTAACAACCAGGTTTATATCCTTTAAAACTTCTACCTTTTCCTGTCCCGTGTGAAACTCTTTTTTAATCGATGCGATTGTTAAAATAGCCTGACTCATTATTCATACCTCAATATTTCTGCGGGTTTTATCATAATAACCTTTCTGGATGCAAAAAAAGAAGCAAGATATGAACAGAGCATGGCAAAGAAGCTTATCATACATGTTTCCGGCAGAAGAATCCGTATTGGAACATTCTTTATATAAAAAATATCCGGGGAAAAAATAGATACACGTCCGAATCTTACATTAATATTTATCTGTCTGAAAATACCCTCTATTGTTGAAAATAAGACATTATTAATAACGTTTTCCGTTATTCCAAAGATTTCATTAATATTATTGGCGATAAAAAGCCCGGCAAGAATACCAATAAAACAACCGAGTATGCCGATGAGTATACCTTCTAAAATAAATATGTTCTTTACTGAAACAGGGGAGGCTCCAAGTGCCTTAAGAAGGGCGATCTCTTCTTTCCGTTCATAAACCGAACGTTTCAAGGAGTGAAAAATATTAAAACCAACAACAATAAAAATGAGTCCCACTAACACCATCATCAGGATTTTCTCCATAAGCAATGCCCCAAAAAAATTTCTATTGAACTCACGCCATGATTTCACCATATATTCATTGCCCAGGATATTCCTTATTCTCTGTAATGTTCCGTTATCCATGAACCTGTTTCTGATTTTCACTCCATAAGTAAGGGGCAATTGTTCTCCTTCTTTATAAAACTCTGCTGCTGTTTCAAGGGAAACAAAACCCCATGATTTGTCAATATCATAATACCATGTCTGGAAAATCCCTGTCACTTTTTTCCTGGATGACCACGTCCCCCCAAAGGTGGTAATCGAGATAAAATCACCTTTCCGGATACCAAGGTGAATCGCCAGTTGATTCCCGATAACAATTGAATCCACTGCTTTCAGTGTTTCTGCATCCGGTATGTCATAATACTCAAGGTCAAAGCTTTTACTTATTGAAGGATCCAGTTCAAGAATGCGGGCAGGGATTCCCCTTATAATACATATATTTTTACCATTGATAAGCGCCTGACTCTCGGTAAAAGGAACCAGTGCAGTAACCTCACGGAGCGCCCGTATTGCTGACTGGGTCTGTTCACTGATTTCCGGTCCATCCGATATCTGGATATGATAAGAACCGATATTCAAGATAGGTTCGATAAAACTAAGCTGGAATCCGTTCATAACCCCGATAACAGCGGTAAGGGTCATGACTCCAACAGCGATTCCTGTAATAGAGAGGACAGAAGATGCGATTTTCTTACTCTTCCGTTTTTCTTTAAAATATCTGAGACCAACAAATAGAATAAATGGAATATTCATTCTCTCGCTTCAAGGTTTTTAACCTTTATCACCACTCCCTTGTCAAGATACTCTTCCTTGATTTTCGCCTCGTCCTCGTAAAACACCCGGATAAGAAGTTCGCCGGATCTGAATAACTCTTCATAATAAGAACTGTCGCTGGTATACACTGTACGTTTTTCCAATATTCCCCTATTAAAATATTCTTCCTTGTCCAGATCACCATTTGATTTATAATAAAAACTCCACTCTTCAAGACCCCTGTCACTTACCTTTTCCATTTTACTCCTCCTCCCCTCCTTATCATAAAAATATGTAATAACGTACAAAGTCACATCACCCTTTGTGACAATTTCTTTTTCTAATCGTTCCTCTTTATACTGATTGTCAGTTTCAAAGCCCCCGGTTATATCCTTTTCATGGGTAGATATCAATGATCCGTCTTTTTTATTGTAAAAAAAGCTTTTCGTCCCGAGAAGTACCCCCTCCTTCCAGACCTCCATGAAATCCCGCTTTCCTGACTCATCAAATCTGGATATTGTCATTTCCTTGTCCGAGGAATAAATTTCTTCAATAAGCTGTCCCCTGCTATAAATAAAAGATGAAGTCTGGACAGGTCCATCACTCCATATCCGGTTCAGCTTCCGGATCATTCCATTACGGTTGAACTCATAATTTTCAGAATATAAAAGCAGACCTTCGCTGTTAAAGGTTTTTGTCTGGAGTAATTCCTGGTTTGCCCCGTAAAAGTATACGGTCTTTTGTGTTAAAATATCCCCGGAATAAAGACGTTCTTCTATTATCCGGCCTCTTCTGTCAAAATAGTGGACACTCTCCAGGGTTTCTTTGTCGTATGCCCGTTCTTCTCTGATATTCTGGTTATTATAAAGGGAAATATCCCATCGCTTTATTAATTCCATTTCCGAAAAAAGGCTTTTCTTCTCCATTTCAAAAGTTTCTTCCACCTTAAGAACATATTCATACCTGTCGATATCCTCTTCGCTTATTTCTTTTACTTTCATTCCAATATCATTTGACTGGTAATACCTGATATCCGTGTAAAGGGGGATGTGAGTGATAAAAACCATGAGAAAAAAGAAAAAAAAGACTGATCCTGTCTTTCCTGTCACTTTCAAGAACTTCCTATAAGAGAATCAATATACATGTCCCTGTTAAAAGGAACAAGATCATCCGGTTTTTCACCGGTTCCCATAAAGGAAAAGGGTATTTTGAGTCCATTACAAATAGAAATAATAATACCGCCTTTGGCCGTCGAATCATATTTTGCCATAATCACCGAATCGATCCCAATAGCGTTATGAAAGATTTCAGCCTGGGTGTATG
This sequence comes from Spirochaetales bacterium, assembly GCA_016935735.1. Taxonomy (GTDB): domain Bacteria; phylum Spirochaetota; class Spirochaetia; order SZUA-6; family JAFGRV01; genus JAFGRV01. The sequence continues at coordinate 19,196 of JAFGQK010000025.1, forward strand.
CATTCTGCCCTGTTGTTGCATCAATAACAAGGACCTTCTTATACAGGTTTTTATCTATTTTCCCGCAGATTATCTTATCTATCTTTTCTAATTCCTTAATAAGGTGTGCTTTTGTATGCATTCTCCCGGCCGTATCTGCCAGAATAAGTTCAAAATCCTTTGTTTTTGCACTTGTAATACTGTCATAAATAACCGCCCCGGGGTCTGCCCCGTGTTTCTGGCTTACCACTTTAAAATTAAGTCTTTGCCCGTGGAGATGCAGCTGGTCTATTGCAGCAGCTCGAAAAGTATCTGCTGCACAGAGAAGTATCTTTTCAATCCCATGATGTTTTCTGAAATAATGTGCCATCTTGGCAATGGTCGTTGTCTTCCCCACCCCATTAACACCAAGGACAAGATAAAAATTAAGTACTCCTTTGCCAGGGACCAGTGTATCGGCAAGAAGATAGTCCGAGAGTAATTCTTTCAGTGTATGTATATATTCTTCACGGGTTCTTATTTTTATTTTTTTTCTTTTTTCCCTTAATTCATCGATCACTTCCAGGGCCACACGGGGGCCGATATCACCTTCAATAAGCAGTTCTTCAAGTTCTTCATACAATTGATCTTCCGCTTTTCCCATTCCAAAAAGTTTTTTAAGCTTATCAGAAAGACTTTTCCTTTTTAAAAAACCCTGCTTTCTTAACACTCCTGCACCTTATAATGGTAATACATCCGCGGTATTATCTCCCATACGCACGGAATGGTAAAGCACCGATATTACAAATAATCCGGCTTTATATCACTATAATGCACATAATGAAAATAGTATAGACCTGTTTTCTAAATTTTCCGTTTTTTTTCTTACCCGATCGGCCTGTTTGCTGCATTCAGGTAATCAAATAAAGTAAAACCCATATAAACGAATAAGCCACCATTGATTGCAAGGGTAATCCAATAAGTTAAGTTAAAAGTATTACTGGTTCCTCCATAATAATTATAAAGCGGAGATCCTATTGGAAATCGTACAGCTTCGTATGCAAAATCTTCTGCAAATCCGTTTAAAAAAATAGGGAAAGGAATCGAAATAAGCCAGAGGCCGAAAGCAAAATAAAAATTATCCCGGGTGGCTTTTTGCTTTACTTCCGGATCAACAAGGCTTATCTGTAATTCCGCAACAATGGAATCTTTCGTTGATTGTCCTATATGAAAAATAAAATCATCATAACCTTCTTTTTTAAGAACAATTCGTTTCAGATGCAGGGACTTTTCCACCTCTAAAAGGGTCATCCCGGCATATATTGAATTGACATATACCTTTGCATCGGAGGGGACCGAAGAAATACTTACGGTTCCTGTCTCTATCTTTTCCAGGGAAACTTCGATTTGCTTTTCCTCATATGGCTTTAATTCCGCTCTCCACTGTTGTTCACTATAATCAGGATGACTCACCTTTATTGATGCAAGACCCGGTTTTAAATAGTTTGCATACGTTGTCCCGATTCCTGCAAACCGGTCATTTACATAGACAAAGGCATTTGAAGGGGTCGGAATTACCTGAACAGTTGACCATTCCCTCCCGAGAATAATTTTAATAAATTCCTTTTTTATTTCCGGGACAAGTTTATATACCTCTTCGGGAAGTAACACATCTTTAAAATAAAAAACATTCTTTTCCAGTATCCCGTCAAAACAGCTGATTTCCAGGTATAGATACCCATGAACCTCTTCCAATGTTCCTAAAAAAAATAGATCTATATTATTACTTTTTTGATATTGCAGTGGCGAGAATTTCGGTGGGTTTAGCAGGGTTCCCCCGGTTCCCTTTTTCAATTCAATATCCAGTTCGTCCGGGACTTTTATTGCCGTATCCGGATTAAGTGACTTTAATTCCGTAATTTTCTTAAGCACATCATTATAATTCTTTTCAAGCCCGGTCCTGATTTTTTCTTTCCCTGATTCCTTTGTTTTATTAAAAACGAGTTTATCCATTTCTGTTTTAATGGATATGAGTTTTTTATTCTGTTCAAGAATTTCCTGGCGGATTAAAGATTTCCTGTATGCCGTTTTCTGCTCTTCACTAAACGTGTGAGTTTCCAGTGATTCTATCCCTTCCATAAGAAGGAAGGGGATACTTTTAAGCATATAGTTATTTTCATCAGACAGATCCTTCCCGGTAAAAGAAGAAACCCCGACGACATATGCAATTTTGAAAGGAACGGAAAGTTCATAGTATTCAGGCTCATCCACCGCGTGGAGTGAAATCTGATAAATAAAGATAATGATAAATAAAATCAAACCCTGTTTCATGGAAATTTAAACTATAACTATGTATCATAACATTAGCTATGCCCGCAATCCAATTGCACAAGCTATCCAGATGCTTATTATTATACTGGTCTCATTAACCTGGCGGCCAACGTTTATCTATTTTGACTTAAAATAGCATAAATAGCAATGTTATGCAATAGGATCTCACAGTCACCTTCAGTCAAGTCTGTTTTTTTATTTCATACAATTTTTTATTTACCTTGCTTGTAACAGGTGTCTGGATTCCCATATCCTTACCCAACCTGATAATCGTGTCGCCGAATAACTCCGCTTCATTCATTTTATCTGTTTTTTCAAAATCTCTTTGAAAGGAAGTCTTTGGTTGGCCTGGCAATAAATTCTCCTTCATTTTGAGTACTTAAAATCAACCCGTTTTTCTTTATCTCTTCAAGATGCTTTCCCCTCGCAAAAAAATAAACATTAATTTCTTCCGGATATTTGTTTATTAATTTTGTCAATTTCCCGCCAAAATAACCCCCGACACCACCAACACCAATAATACCTATATTCATAACGTTGGCTTCGCCCACAACCCAATAAATGAACTATTCAGGTGCTTAGTGAATATAGCGGTTTATTTGACCTGGTAGCC
>JAFGQK010000216.1 GCA_016935735.1 Spirochaetales bacterium
GATCCTTCCTGGATCTGATGTAGTTACAGGTCATAGAGCGTTTCCTGCTTCTCTTGATTTGGGTTGTGGGCGTAGCCAACGCTGTGTAATCGGTGGTTTCCCTTTTCTTCCATTAAATAATTTGCAGAGCTATGTTCTTCATTTAGGTGAATAGCCCTGCAAAGAATATTGAGGGGAACAGAGTTCGAACAATTAAAAATACGGTAAATTTTTAATGATTTATCAAGCATTTATGGAATTTACAGGGTAAAATCCTTTACAGCAGGAATATCATAATTTATACTTCTAATATGGAAATAGTATATGGATTTTGTTTATTGATATTTATACCCTTGATTTTTTCTACTTTAGTAATGTGGTCTGATATTAAAGATAGATCAGAATATGGCAACCGTTCAAAGCATTTAATGATTTCCCTTATTATAATGATTTTGGCAGGGTTATGTCAGTTTAGTTTATTTCTATATCATAAACATTTTAATAAACAAATGTATATCATATTGTTTTATGTGATAAATATTCTTTATTATGCAAGCTTTTTTATGCTGGAGTATTCAATTCATTCACAACGTATGCAAAAAAGCTTTTTATATAAAGATTTTATTCTGGCTATAAAACAAACAGTTGTCTTCTTTATCATATTGGTAGTCTATATTATTGGGACTGCTCTTCTTTACCTTCTTATAGATGTCTTTGGAATTGTTAAAGAAATAAAAGATCCGACAAACTTCCTGCCGGTTGTATTATATCTCCTCTATTTTGGCAGTTTTTGTACAATAATTGTATCCAGTAATATGAATATATTCAAACTCCAGGATGGAATTATCCGGCAAAAGGAATACACTTTTAACACTCTTCTATTAATCAACATCCTATTTTTCATTATTATTACATTTCTATCCGATTTATTCATTTCTTATGGCCTGATTTTATTTTCTGTATTCACCCTGGCCAATATTATATATATTATCAGATTATTCAAAGAATATTTTTATTATAGAACGGATCATTTACGTTTATGCCTTATTGCAAATGAGAAATTCCATGAAAGAAGGAATTTATTGCTTAAAAGGGTCATCAAAAGCCCGTCAGATGAGGATTTCAAAATAATAAAATCGGCAATTGAGCAGGAATTAAATAAATCCCAGACATCCCTTCCTGCCCCTGAATATGGGATAACCGGAATGATGTTGTACATTGTAGCAGGAAGTATCCTTAAAATAAAAAATGAAGATATGATTGTAGGGAATTGTACACCAATTCATGAAGTCAAGGAAATCAAACTCTTGAATAAACAACAAATCAGGGATAAGATCTTAAAAAAGGCATTTGATATGAAAAAAATAACATATACAAGCTTAAATGAACTCCGTGATCCCGCAGAAAAAGCAATAAAAACAATTCTTGAAAGCAAAAGCAAGATGATTTTTGAAAGGATTCCTGATTATTACAGGGGGTTACAGAGATTTATCGGATTATACCCGGTACTGGATGATGAAAAATTGATAGGCACCCTGGTCGTTTTTAAAGATACCAGCGAGTATCTCTTCCCGGAAGAAGAAAAAGTAATCACTGGCTTGATTGATAACATCAGGATTATTATGTCAATAATGGAAGGAAAAATAATCCAGCATGAAAAAAATCGTTTGCAGGGTGAAATCAACATTGCAAGAAAGATTCAACTTTCTATTCTGCCACAGGAGATTACAATACAAGGATATGATTGTGCATGCTTTATGGAAACTGCAACTGAAGCAGGCGGTGATGCATATGATTTTATAAACACGAAACATGGGAATTACTTTGGTATTGGGGATGTAAGCGGACACGGTTTACCTGCTGGTATTATGGCATTAATGCAGATGTCTGCTTTTGAATCCTGTGTTTATACAGCAGATATATTCGATAAGGAAATCAAACCGGATGAAATTTACAGTGCTGTGAACAAGGTCTTATACAATATTAATAAGAAAAGAATGGGAAGCGATAAGTATATGACCCAGAACTATATGATAGAAAATGAAGGGACAATTGTTCATGCCGGGGCACATGAGATTGCATTGCGCTATGTGGAAAAAGAAGAAAGGATATATGAACTGAAAGATTTTGCAAAGAAAACGGCATTTCTGGGCATATCACCCTCTATCGATGCAACAGAATCCTTTGGTTCTTTTACATTAATGAGCGGGGATGTACTTCTCTTATATTCCGATGGGATAATCGAAGCAAAAAATCACTATTTAAAACAATTCGGGATTCAAAAACTAAAGGAAGCTTTCCAGGATGCAGTAAGACTTTCTGCAAAGGAAATAATAGAGACTATTATGAAAGCTTTATATGAATTTGCAAAAGACGGTGATCTTAAACGGCATAATGGGGCTTATGCGGATGATGTTACCCTGCTTGTCCTTAAAAAGCTTTAATACGTGCTGTGAAGGCAATTAAAAATTTATAATGCTACACTTTTACGGCCTGTGAGGAGTTCTTCATTCCTGTCCCCGAAAACATTATATACATAAGCAAGAATTATATTTCTCATACGGTTGCTTAATGGGAGGGCCTGGAGATGAAGGATGGACCTGTTTTTTCTTGAATCAAAATTGACCCCTTTCACCACTCCATTCATCACAATTGCTATATCAAAAAGGTTAAATTGAAATTTAACCGGCAGCCCGAGTCGTGCTTTTCCGCCAATAAGCAGCGCTGCACCGTCCTCAGATAGATCAATAAGCCTGCATCTAAGCCCCTGACCCTGCTCTATTTCTTCATTTGCTTCTTTTACGTTCCTGAGGGGAAACAGGAGTGCATTGGTACTCATTTCAACCCTTATAGATTTTCTTTTCTGCGATCTTATAAGATTGCTTGAATGTGCAACGTGCAAAATTGGATATTTTTTATTATAAAAATCATCTATAACTTTTGTATTAAAAAAGTATCCTGCATCACCTGCCCTCCAGAAGTAAATATTTATCTGCTGGCCTTTCCATGTAAAACCAGGCGAAAGGGCTGGCCCTTGAGGATAGGAAAGAGCAAGATACCTCCTTAAGTTTTCAACAACAGTGGAAAAAAAGGGTCCCAGACCGGGAAGAGATATTTTGACTTTCTGTTTTTCAACTATATCCCGTGTGGTTTTCAGGCCCAGCTTGTATTTGGGGAGTTGAAATTCAACCCTCTTCCTGAATTCAAACAACTTTGAAATAAACTCGTTTGCCGGATCTGAAGACTCCTCTTCTTTTGCCCTGTAGTTTAGAATAACACCCTTTATTGAATAATCCAAAGCCCGGATGGACCAGAAGAGTGATGTCGGATCCTTTAAATTGTTTGCAACAGCGACCTTCCTGAGAAGATTTATCTCCTTTATATTAAATCCCGATTCCTTGCCTTTTAAAAAGAATTTTATCCAGGGGAAACTTCCTACCTTTGTTCGTCTGAATATTATGAAAAGAATTCCCAATACAATTAAAATAATGAGTAGCCAGATCAACATATACTTCTATTATCGTACTTTATTTAATTTTGTTAAGGCACTATTATAACAAATTATCCTGAACAAATCAAGCACACGCATAAAGAGTATAAAGAGTATATTTTTTATTTTTTTATGAAATGTTGTTTGTTCACGAAGTACCAGAAGGAAAGTGTTCAGTTTTTCAGGTATAGTTTATAATCTGAAGACCCTGTAAGGGGTAAAATGAAGGGTGTAAATATAGAAAATTCTTATAATTCTCTTAATTCTATCTTTAAAAAATAGCAATTGATTTATGTACTTGATTAAAAAACGGCTATTCCTACTGGATTTTACCCACTCTTTTACCCTTCTCATCAGTTCTTCTCTATACCCATCACCACAATCTCTTACCAGATCCAGATAAAACTGAATCAACCACCTTACTAACTGCGCAATGCTATAGTAGTTTAAAACATCGTGCAGGCTTTTCAGCCGCCTGTATATAAAATCCGGTATTTTCACAATCACATGCTTTCGTTTCAGGTTTTTATCCTCATTTATCAATTTGTATTTACTGAAATGTTGAATACTCTTAACATCTTCTTCTTCAATTACAGTAAACAGCGTCAGCAACATCCTGCTTAATGTTTCGGACAGGTTTTGAGTCTTTTGAAACAATGCAAGATCCGTTACTTTATCCATCATCTGGATATCCATCTTAAAATGAAAAGTAGTTATTTTTAGCTTTTCTTTCATATATTACTCATCCTATAAAAAAATTGGAATGAAGGGAAATCATTTTTTCCCTTTTGTTTTAAGGTTCACTTAACTACTATTACTGGGGCAAAGTTACCTGGTGCCTTCATTTTTCTGAAAATATTTTAAAAAAATTATGTTTTCTTATTATTACACAACTTTCGCACCTTTTTTGATACCATAATTGTCGATATTATTGATAAATACTGGAAATTCAGCAATATTTCA
>JAFGQK010000217.1 GCA_016935735.1 Spirochaetales bacterium
GATCCTTCCTGGATCTGATGTAGTTACAGGTCATAGAGCGTTTCCTGCTTCTCTTGATTTGGGTTGTGGGCGTAGCCAACGCTGTGAAATCCTGCACATCTGCATCAAAAAAAGTTATTATATAAATGCTTCCAAGCTTCAAAAATTATATGTTGTAATGGTAAATGTTTACGTTTTATTTCAATTGCACGAGGTCTGAGGTTATGCCGTATGGGGCTTCTAAAAAGTGACTACCCATTCAATTTTAACATAACCATTCCTGCCGGCACTACTACTTCCTCCCCTGGCACCACCATTACCATATCCGCTGCAATTGTCCCCGCCTGCACCATATGAATAAGAAGGAATAGTACTCGGACACGTTCCGTAATATCCGGTACCGTCTCCGCCATCTGCATTTTTTGTACAATTTGTATTTAACGGGTCTCCTGCCTTACCACCAGTCATTTTTTCCCCGCCATATCCTCCTGTAGCAGTAATAGAACCAAAGGATGATGTGCCGCCGCGTTCACCATTCGTACCCCATTGAGTACTGCCATAACCGGCACATTTACCGCAAGCCCCCCCTGTTCCTGCAACGACTTTATACGGGGCATCCTTGTCAAATCCTGAAAGAATATCCAGTTGGATGATGCATCCTCCGGCACCACCACCACCGCCCGGATACAATGTCCCGTAGTAACAATAATCCCCATTGTGTGTTGCTGAATTGTAACCGGCAGCAGCACCACCGCCGCCGCCGATAACAGTTACTTTGATACTTATTATGCTTTTAATTTCCCGTGTATAATAATCCTGTAACCTGAATGAAACCGGACCCGAACCCGGGGTAAACTTTGCACTGCCTGAAACAGGCGGTTCCGCTGTCGGTATTGGTGTCGGGGTTGATGTTGGCTCCGGTGTCGGTATTGGTTTGAATGGGACATTGTTAATATCTTCGATCAAGCTTGTGGATGATAAATCTACATATGCCAGCACCTTCCCTTCCCCGGGCACAATATATCCGTAATTCTTATATATTCTATTATAATTCTCGATTTCAGTAGTAATATAAGTTGATAAACCAGAGTAAGGATCTTCCAACTGGTATACAGGTATCGTATTTCTTGCAGCGACAGGAAATGTTCTCCCCTCCAGGGGTTCCGCATAAGTACAGGTGCGGTTCTTTTTTTTCTCTAATTCATCGACTACATGAATATACTCTTCCGGTTTGCATGATATATAATAGTAACAGGTTTCGCCGGCAAACTGTAGCGGATAAATTTTCTCACCCAGACGTTCACCCCATGCTTCTTCTATAGAAGCGAATTCAGCAGGTTCCGGTGCCCGTGCATCAGGTTTCAACTCTTTACACTTTTGAATCTCCCCGGCTATAAGAGCAAGTGCATCGTCACATTCCTTGTCCAGGTAAGGCTCTGTATCCGCCTGGATAACCATTATCCGGGAACGAAGTTTTATCCATTGTCTCATATAATTGTACTGCGCGGTCGGATCCACTGCGGGATATTTAAAATCTTCATATGATCCATATGCTTTAGAAAGCACACTGAACCGGGTTATGTCCCCCGAGCTCATACAATCCTGGACATATGCCTTAAAGCCGGCATATACACTGTTAAACGTTTCCCTGTCCCAGATAAGGCCGGGTACAAACTCACCTGTCCCGCCTGTCACACTCCGTAGGGTGGTATGACTCAGTATTTCATTGATTTCCTCCCTGTCAATAATTCCTGTGTTTAAATCAAGAATATCTTTCACTTTGAGATCCAATGCAACAGCAATCTCTTTCTCTGTATAGTTACTGTTCTTATTCATCGTCGCCAGGTAAAGAAGATAAATTCTCTGTCCAAGCTGTGCCTTTTTAACATAACCATCACCATATGTTTCCCGGAATTTTCCGGGTTCTGTTTCGAATAATGTCCTCAAATCCGGTTTTATATCTGCACTGTTTATGAAAACTTCGCAATGGGAATAACTTAATTGTGCCATTATTGCAACAGTATTCGACGAAAAATGTGAACCCTCCATAATTTTATAGGTTATCGAACTGGATGCATTGACCATATTAAATAAATTAATGTCAATATCGACATCCACACCAAAATTAAGTTTTTGATTAAGCTCGTATGTATCATGAGAAAACTCAAGGCTGTTATAAAATGCAGCATCACCTATCGATCTGCGCACTTCAAACATATCTAAAGCCATTCCTTTCATGTAAGGGAAAGGGGAAAAGAGATCATACCCATCGCCCAGGAATGCTTTTGCATCTTCACATTCCACTGATCTTATCTCGGTAGCCGGTGGATTATGGTGTTCATTTTGTGAAGAATTCAGCAAATCACAAGAAATTACTGCACCTATCACCACAGATAAACACAAAAATAAACTAATTTTTCTCAACATCAATTGCCTCCTTAATTTTTGTAAGTAAAAACCGGCTCTTACTTTTTTATGTTTCTGAAATAAATATAGCTTTAACGAATAAATTCCCCCGGTATAATTGTCCGGTTTTAAAAAAAATTTCATGATTTTCTTACTTTGAATATTGAATTTTACGGATTCAACAGATGGGCGGAATAAAAAATTATTATTCTGTGATAGTGCAGTCAATCTAAAAAAAATTTATATAAAATTCACCTGTCAGATTATCACCTTTTTTTACCTGTTGTCTTCTTGTATTTTGATTAACTTTAACACACTTGTAATTTAATAGCAAAAAAATTGGAATTCAAAGAAAACCGGGGTGAAAGGATTTCAATCAGGGACAGTTATTCTAAATTTGATTGGAAAATGGCTGTATTCAAGGTATAAAAAGAGAATTTTAACACAGATTTCCCGGATTTTGACGAATTACAC
>JAFGQK010000218.1 GCA_016935735.1 Spirochaetales bacterium
CCGCCTTTGGTACCCCTTGCCCGGACAGTGATATTCCCGGTACCACTGGTTGAAGTTGTTGTAGAACCCAAGGTGGATGTTGTTGTGCTGCTATATGAAGATGTTGTTGTGGAAGCACTCCCGCTGCCTACTGTTGCACTGGCGTTCCCGCTGCTGCCGCCCCATCCTTCTATCGCTACTACCTGGTAGTTTTGACTCCCAACACCCATTCCCAGATTTCTCCATCCTGCACAGTGCTGACCAAAATTTACAGAACTTCCACCACCGCTGCAAAAGTACTGCTCAAAGGTTTTAGTACCCTCAATAGAAGGACAGTTTGTCCGAGTATTTGTATACAAGGTCCACGTCCTCCCATCAGCCTGATAGGTGCCCCTGTTCGTCCCGCCGCTTCTCGGGATGTAATATTCCACGAGGGGGTTTTGCATCCATCCATAGAGCCCCACATATTGAGCGTTGCCGTTGTTGCTTGTCCAGGTTATAGTTCTGCTTTCTGACCCGGTCTGCCAGCCTTTACCGCATACAAAATTCCCGCAGTTACTCCATTGAACACTGAATTGGCCGCCGGATCCCAAAGTCATGGATACAGACCCGCCGCCATCGGTCCAGAACGTATACCAGTAACCGCCCTGGCTCCCGGTTGAATTTGAGGTAATCGTCTGAGCAGTTGCTGTAAACACGGTTAAACACATTACGATTACCAAAATCAAAATTGATTTTAAATTCATTTTTACTCCTTTCAATTTTCCTTTAATTTAAGAATTTTAATGAGCTTTTTGTAATAATAATTTGTTTGCCCTTCACCTCCTTCCCGGTACCTTATACATTACAATTGTGGTTCCCCTTGTTGAGCAGCACTTTATAAATTACTATCATGCCTCAACGAATGTTGAAAATTGCTCAACATCCATTGAGCCCCAATTGTAATTCTACAGAGGTGGTACTCGACAAGGCATCAGAAAGGTTTCCGGGATTTCTTAAAGAAATCACCCTTTTTTGCCTGTACTAATGTAAATACATTCTTATTGCATAACGTTGGCTACGCCCACAATCCAATTAATATATTATTAAATTATACGGTAAGAGATAAAATAAACTAATTGCCTCATTTTTTCATAGGTCTATTATCTTAAGTTATGCGAAGCGAATCATCTTTGGTTCGTTAAATGATTGGTGAGACTGGCTTTATTCTCCCGCACCAGACTCTTGAACGACTTGAATTGGCCGGCACCCATGATCCTTATTGGAATGCAGCACAAAGGGAAATGATTTTATATGGTAAAATGCATGGTTATATGCGTATGTACTGGGGGAAAAAATTATTGAGTGGACTGCCGATCCCGAAGAAGCCTATGAACGAATTATTTATGATTACATGATAATCCTGATTTTATAATTAAGGCACATCATATAAAAATATAAAAATAACATATATTTGACAATTCATCTTTTTCATGGTAATGTATAATAGAAATGAAACGTAAAATCTGGCTTTTCTTCACCACTTTATCCATTTTTATTATTTTTCATACATATTCCCTTTCATTATATGTTTCACCTGATGGAAGCGATACTACCGGAAACGGCTCTATCGGTAATCCATACAAAACACTTACCAGAGTAAAAGAAAGAGTAAGAATCCTTATCAGCGGCGGATTAACGGAAAATGTCTCTGTTCAGTTCATGCAGGGTACATATTATGATAATGCCGGTGTGATCTTTACCGAGTTTGATTCTCCTCCAGGTCCATACAGTATTACCTATGAAAATTACGGAGATGCTGAAGTCTATATTGTAAACGGATCTAAAATAACAGGATGGGCTGATTATAATTCAGCAGTAAGCTTTTCATATGTTGGTCCTGTGGATGCCACGGTACTGTACGAGAACAGGGAAAAGGGAACGCAGGTTCTGAATACGACAAATACACCCCTGGATAAAATGGTACAGCGGCTTACCAGGCCAGGGGACTATTACTATGACAGCAATACCCAGATTGTCTATTACTATGCAAGAAACAATCCCCCTGATAATCAATGTATCTTTTTTCCTGCAGCAGACAGTATTATTCAATTAAAAGGAAGCTCGGATGCCTCTCCCATAAAAAATATACAATTTATCGACCTTATTTTTGTCGGAACCACCATACGTCCGGGTGGTTTCACAAACTTTTATAATGAGGCGGGTATTATCTTTATTGAAAATGCAATAGATATCACCATCGATTCCTGCGAGATCATTGGTGCCGGTGTATCAGGTATTGTGGTAAATAAATATGCCCGGAACAATGTAATACAGAATAACCGGATCGATACCTTTAACCTGCATGGAATCTCATTACGGGGATATTTACCCGGTGACGGGGGGTATGCTTCTCCTGAAGATTCCGATGTAAACCATAATAATTCCATTTTAAATAATTTTATCACATCCCTGGGAAACACCTCTGAACCACCCGGTTCAGGGATCAGAATAATACAGAGCGGAAATAACGTTATCAATAAAAATAGAATAACTGATGTATACGGAAACGGGATCATGATCCATGGACCGGATGATGATATTGCAGGAAACACCTATTACGGAGAATATGCCAGTACCTTCAACAGGAATATCTTTCTTCATGCACACAATAATAAGATAACAAACAATAATATTTCGAGAATCACCTTATCAGAATCAAAAAAGGGAGGGGGAATCTATCTCTACCAGCCCGGCGAGAACAATACTATTTCTGCCAACTGTATTCATAACATCAGTACCAGTACATTGCCTTATGGCATATATATAGATGATTTAGCAGAATCTGCGGTTATCAGCAGGAATGTCATTCACACAATTTTGACACGGGAGTTCAGGGGAAGATCAATGTTTGTCTCCGGCAATAATTGTACTATAGAAAACAATGTATTTTCAGATTACGGAGCAAATACGGGTGGCCTGGGATTTTTCTCGTCCCAGGGACATTCCAGGAATTTAGCCATTACATCCAATATCTTTCATGGAAAAGGCGGAAATTATATCTATTTTTTTGAAAAGTTCAGCAATCCTGATTTTCGTAACTGCAATAACAATATCTTTTATCACCCTACCACCGGGCAATACCAGGTAGAGGTGCCCGGTATGACATATACTTTTAGTGAATGGCAGGCATTCAGTGTGATGGGGTATGACAATCAATCAAGAATCGAAGAGGATCCCCGGTTCGAAGAGCCTGAATCCCATTATTATAGGGTCCAGACCGGATCACCTGCACTGGCAGAGGGATTTACCAATATCAGTCAGCAAAACATTGGACTTGAAAATACATTTGCCCATATATATGCCTCGGATATTATTGAGGCAGAAAAATATATAGATCCATACAATATCGATAACCGGATTACCACTATACAGTCGTCATCATCCGGGAGTTATACAGGATATGGGCCAATTTATTTCAATAAGGATCTTAAGAATGTTGAAATAAGATTTTCCTGCAATGCTTCTTCCGGAATACCATCCGGAAGAACAATAGAGATTCACTCGGGAAGTTCCACCGGCCCACTCCTCTGTTCAATCGGTATCCCGGGTACCGGGGGCATTACAAACTATAATATGATACGGTCTGCTATCACTTATTTACCCGCAACCCCCGTGGCTATATATATGAAATTTACCGGGGGAGGGAACATTGTCAAGGTGGACTGGTTCCGGTTTTATAAAATAGAGCCGGAAGCACCTGTTATCCCGGATAATATACCGCCAAACGTCAAGTTCGAAACACCGCCGGACGGTAAAAAGTTTTATATCAATACAGACATTACCATTACAGCGTCTGCCACTGATGCAGACGGAAATGTTGTCCGGATGTGGCTCTACTCCAATGACAATCTTCTTAATCAAACTGATGGTTCTGTAATCACCTTTACAATGCATACTGTACCGGAAGGAACATATGTGTTCCGGGCACGGGCAGTGGACAATGACGGGGCAGAGGAGAATGCCTATATTACCATTAATGTTTCAACTGAAATCTCCAGTTCCATGACTATCCGGATCGTGAAACCGACAAAACAGAGATTTGATGTAGACGAAATCATCGATATCGAAATAACAGCCGAGGATTCGGATTTTGGGATTCAGAGTATACAGGTCTATGCAAACGGCCAGATTCTCCTTTCAAAACCCGACAGTCCGCTTACGTATCAATGGTCTGGTTTTGAACCGGGGGATTATTTCCTCGAGGCTATTGCCGTAAATCCGGCAGGAATGAATGTAAGGGAATCGATGAATATATGGGTAAGCGGCGCGAAATCACTCGTTGGACACTGGACAATGGATACAATTGTAAGTGGGTATGGAAATAATTTTATTACAGAGGATAAATCCGGGCATGAAAATCATGCGATTGTCAATAATGTGACTGAAATAGATGGTGTTAACAGCGGGGCTCTTTATTTCGACGGAAATGCTTCTGCTGTAACCGGGAAGGCCTTGATGGACAATTTCAGCAAATTCACCATTGCCGGATGGATACGGCCTGAAGCCAGGGGTAACAGAATAGGATTCTTTGGCCAGCGTGATATTGTAAGTGTTGGTTTTCAGGCCGAGACAACAATCACCGTCTTTTTAAAAAACAGGATAGTGCTTGATTTCATGATGCCGGAAGAAGATATCAATACATGGCACCACATAGCTCTTATCGGCAATGGTAAAGGACTCCGATTTTATTATGACGGTATTTTCAAAGAGAGTGCAACACACGATTCCTGGGATACATACGGCTCTTCGGGGCAGTCATTCAATATCGGGTGCGGTGGTATTCTCGGGGGGGGGCAGGACTATAACTTCAGGGGATCTATCGACGATGTCCGTCTTTATAACTGTGCAATCAGTGAAACAGAATTAAAAATACTGGCAAGCAAGGGTGACAACATCCGGCCGGATGTACAAATCTTATACCCTAATAACGGAGAAAATTTTGAGGGCCCCGCTGATATAGTAGTCGATGTGAAGGCAGACGACAGGGACGGGTACATTCGATTTTTAGAAATATATAATCAGGAATACCATATCGAGGCATTAACGATAAATGAAGAACAGGAACATTATCAATTTTTCTGGAATGGAGTGCCACCGGGTCAATATATTCTTACTGCCAGAACGATAGACAATGAAGGTGATGAATCAACCCATTCGATTTCCATCAAGGTTCATGAAGCAGGATCTGATCTTATTGCATACTGGAATTTCAATGAAAAAACCGGGACTACTGCCTATGATTCATCGGGGAATGAAAATCACGGTACTCTCCAGTTTACTGAATGGGATACAGGTGATACAGGTGATACAGGTGTATACGGATCCTGTCTCTTTTTTGACGGGTACGGTACTGTTGAAACAGGAACACCCATTATGACCAGACTTCCCAAATTCACCGTCGCATACTGGATGAAGCCGACATCTATAAAAAGCCTCATGGGTATTATTGGACAGAATGGTACATTTATTTCCTGTTTTAATGAAACGAAAGAGATGACTGCGTGGACAGAATTGGGCGGGTATTTATTTGCACAAAGGAATATTCCGCTGAATGAGTGGTCACACATAGCCATTGTCGGTAATGGGAAAGCCCTGTTTATTTATTTTAATGGTGACATAGCAGCCAGGATTGATTACGAAACATTTATCTATTCGACAAATGCCACATCCAATTTTCAGATGGGAGGTATAAAAGGCTTCTCCAGCCCGGGAGACTATTTCCAGGGATATATCGATGAAGTATACATATATAAAAGGGATTTAAGTGAGGATGAAATAAAAACACTTGCCAGACCCCCTGCACAGCAGGGTCCTTCTATCCAGATTACAAGTCCAACCCATATGGCGCAATATGCCCCCGGTGAAAGCGTACCGATTAAAGCCCGGGTCCAGCCAGCGGGCCATACCAATATTCACCTTAAAATATATATTAATGATGTTTACCAGTCTGATCTTGAAGAACCGTATGAAACAGTATGGAGTTTTCAGAATGCCGGTACATTTGCCATTGCGTTAAAGGGATTTTCTGACAGCGGTTTCCAGGAAGAAGACACGGTTTCGGTCGTTATTCTTCCCAGGGACGAAATCAGCGATCCGGAAGCCGGGGACGGGGATAATGAAGATTCAACATCTAATCCGGACTCGGATAATAGGGATGATGATTATAAAGATGAATATAAATTCACAGGTTTTAACTCATCGGAAGCTGCACATGCTTCAGAAGATGAAATACTCGCTAAACTTGAAGAAAACGGCAAAGGGCCGCGTGAGGGTGAGAGTTTTCTTGAATATGTGGAAAGAATAAAATGGGATAAGCCGGAAAATAAAAAGTTAAACAAGGATGCGAATGCAGAAAATGCTGTTACAACCAGCTTAAAGAATACGGACAACAAAGGAAATAATGATAAACATTCAAACACTGCATCCAGCAATTGGTTTAGCAATTTATTTAGTGGCAATGACAATGCTGGTGGCAGAGACAAGGGTAACAATGGGCTTAATTTTATTTTCATTGTTATTATACTGCTCATTCTTATTGCTGCCGGTATCGGCGGGTATGTACTGGTAAAAAAAATCAATAATAACCGCAAGAAAAGATATTATTATAATTAGAAGCAAGCCTTGTTTTTGTCATGTAACATATTTGCTTATTAATTGATTGATATAGTGAGTGGAATACACTATTTTTATTTTATGGAAGGGAATAACTATAATGAATAGAATCCATAAAATTTGCATGGCGGTTTTTCTTTTTTCTGTACTCCTTTTAGCTGGCTGTGCAACGATTGCATCTTATAAAATAACACAGGAGAAAGACTGGCTCGAAGGCAAGCCATTTCCTGTTTCTATTACCTTTACTTATAATGAAAAAGTAGAACGCTGTACACTTTATTATTCGGTGAACAGGGGAGAAATCCATGAGATTCCGCTTAAACTGTTCGGGACGGAGTACGGCTATATTATTCCTGGCGAGCAATTAGTGGAAGGTGAACTTCATTATTATTTTACCGCAGCGGGCAAGGATGAGGAATATACGAGTACAACGTATAGGGTTACCATACTTACTTACCGCCAGGCAAGAGAGAAATATTCCCGGGAGCTTTCAGGCAGGATTTCATTCCATCCGCCAAAAGCCGTCCCTTATTTTGATGATGCTGTGTTGTCATTGATAGTGAATAAAAGAAAACCGGATACAGAAGTCATAGTACATTTCAAAAAGAAATATGATACAGAATATAAAACGAGACCGCTGAATAGTCTTATAGGAGGGATCTTTCAAGGTGCGATTTCAAATGAAGAAATACAGGATGGTTACAGTGATTACTACTTTACCGTGACCGAAAATCATCCTGATATCGGTCTTTTAACAGTTCATGTGCCCGGGGCAGCAGAAAGTGCACCTTATTCACTTTCAATTCTTGATAAGAGTGACCTGTATACAATAATGAAGGAGGAAATGAGGGAGAGTATCTCTTTTATACCGCCGGAAACAGTTCCTGAAACAAAAGACCTTGTCGTTCATATAACAGTAAAATACCCTGCCGGATCATACATGGAAAAATATGAAAAAAACCGCCGGGAAGTAATCATCAATTACGGGATTCAGGGCTTTGAAAATACTTTTGTTCCCGCAAGAATGACGGGAGAAGACAATAAATTTTATTATACCATAAAAAAGGAAGAACTTGAAAAGGGATATAATGCATTTTATTTTGATATTCAGGACACTCTCGATCATATTGGTATTGTAAAAGTCACCTGCCCGGAAAATGGTGCCGGTAAACCATTTGCTTACCGGATAAAGACAATGGAAGAGCTTGTTGCAGAGAAAAAAGCGGATGTTTACATCCGTATATCCCATAGCCCCCCGGAAAAGGTTGATGGGATAAGTGATCTGATTCTTACATTGGATTTTATTGAGATAACCGAAAAAACAGAAGTAGAATTACATTATAAACAGAGTAGAAAGACATATTTTAACCACCGGCAAATGAATAAAACAGGAAATTCATTCCGGGGAATTATTACAGCACGGGAACTGCAGGATGATTATAATCAGTATTATTTCACCATCACTGTGTATGATGACCTTGCCGGGGTTCTTGTACTGGATCATCCTTCACAGGGGGAAAGAAATTGTTATTCGTTTCATATTGAAGATAAAGAAGATGTGTATCAAAGGCTTAAGAAAAACCTCCGGGACAGAATTACCTTTATACCGGTTATGGAAGTCGCCCGGGGCAGTTCGTTGGTTTTACATGTCACTATTGACGAACCGGTTGATAAAACAGAAGTACTCATATATTACGGAAGAAAGAAGGATAAGATGTACAACAAAATATATATGACAGGAACCGGCAATAAATTCTCCGGTGAAATACCGGAATATGAATTAAGGAAGAAATATGATACATATTATATAGAAGTCCGTGAACCCCATGACTTTTTCGATTATATTTCCGTTCAATTTCCCCATGCAGGTCCGGGAAAACCCTATGAAGTAAAGATTATTTCCGGGGAACCAGATAAAGAAGCCCCGTAAGATGTCCCGGCGTTGGCTATGCTCACAACCCGAATCTAGAAAAGCAGGAAATACTCCACGACCTGCAATAACACTACCTTCAAAAGGTTTCGGCCAACGCAAGTGTTACGGGTTGAAAATCCTGGAATAATACCAGGATTTTCACCCATAGTAACACAAATGAAAACCCCGTGCCGATTTACTGGCACACTCTCTTCTTTAATACATTATTTATTATATTTTTCTGTAAATAAAGAATATGCTGCTCCAAAGGCAACGGTAAACTGGGGTCGCGGCAGCACATGAACATCGGCCATCACCTCCTCGCCGACAGCCTTTAAAAGACCTTTGTTGATAGCGGGACCACCGTCCAGATATATCTCATCTTCAAAAGAGACAGTACCGGCCAGGGCCGTTATTCTTCTGGCTACTGATTGATGGATTCCTGCAATAATATCTTTCTCTTCCATACCCAGTGAAAGAAGAGAAACGAGTTCACTTTCCGCAAAAACACAACAGGTATTGTTTAGGAAAACAGGAGATGAACTTAAAACACCTAAATCCCCGAACTCCTTAATTGGTATATGCAATATTCTTTCTGCCATTTCAAAAAAGCGGCCCGTACCTGCCGCGCATTTATCATTCATTTTAAAATCGATGACTTTACCATCCGGTGCTATCCTGATAATTTTCATATCCTGTCCCCCGATATTGATGATGGTTCTTGCTTTCTTATTACTTAATACATATGCCCCAATTGCATTTGCAGAAATCTCATTTATTTTCTTTTCAGCATTGGGGAAAAGATTCTTTCCGTATCCTGATGTGGCAACACCTGAAATATCTTCCCTGTCGAGTGAAAGTGATATGAGTCCGTCAATTAAAAGCTTTTCACAAACAGTACGTTGTCGGGGAGCCGTGGCCCGGGATTCAGCCCAGACCATTGTGCCGTTATCAAGGAACACAACCTTAATAGCTGCGGTGCCGATATCGATTCCTGCTATAATCAAAATACACCTCACTTTTTGTGGATTAAAAGCATACCTTCACTGCTTTTATAATGTTTCTCTAAAAGCCTCCAGCCTCATAAGAATATTCATCCGGTCTTCTTTTGAGTAATCAGTCTCAATCTTTAAAAACCGGAAACCCTCTTCTTTCATTTTCCTTTCAAAAGAAAAACTATCAATATCATATGGATGACAGCCTTTCAGCACATGATATACCACACCTTTAATTCCATTGGTACGCATTGTATAAAGAATATTTCTTATTCTCCGTTCATTATCAATATACACAGGGCAACTGCATGAAAGATGATAACTTTCCGCCAATGCCTTCATCATGCCGTATTCCGAATCCTCATCATACACAGGAACACTGGTTAAAATCCTTTCAGATGTACACAACTCATCTGCTGCAATATGCATTCCTGCTTCCTCGATCAGACGTGCAAGTTTCATATTCGGGAAAAAAATCGGTGAGCCTGCAAGAAATATCTCCGACCTGCTGTTATCAATATGGTGATGATCCATCTTTATGATCCGCTGGACATTTTTTGTCCATGACTCAACAGAATCCAGCATAAAAGCATTTGTAACAACCATACTTAATACAGGAGAAATCAACTTTTTTCTTTTCAGTTGAATTAATTCGTTTAAAGCATACCATGCATCAATATACCTGTTAATCGATATATGAAGATGTTTCCGGAATGATCTTTTGTTTGAATAATTTTTAAGGATTCTTTTTAATTCATATACTTCCCCGGTCCACCTCTTCACACCCCTCTCGCTTTCCTTTACATGGGGCAACTCAAGCACATGAATAGATTCTGCTTTCCCACCTGTCATCTCCGGGAGTTTCACTGTCCAGTCACATGTGGAAGGGATAACGATGAGATCGCAGAGTTTTTCTATGGATTCATCACGGTAAAAAGCACCTGTGATTGATTTAATAAACGGACAGGTAAGTGCGGGAATATGGGGTAGAGACAACCTTTGTACTGCAAAGGATCCGCTGCATAACCGTAATGGATGAAATCCTGATGCATCAAATAGTTCACAGGGCATTTGTACACAACTTATTCCCGCCAGGGGTTTCCCAATATACTCTTTAAATTTTTCAGGGTAAAGTTGAAAAGAAAGGATATGTAAAAAATATTCATATTCTTCGCTGAATCCGGTATTTTCCCGTAACCGGATAAACTCCTTATCAAATTCTCTTTCAATCTCTTTCTTTACTTTTTCTTGTAATTGCCCCTGTTTATTCTCCAATGCTGATTCTGCCTGATTCATCGATTGTATTTCCTTTTCTTGCCTGCCACTTTTTTTCTCTTAAAAAAAATAACGGCATTTTCTTTTGATGAAGAATAAAGGGTCCACTTTAAAAATTTTACTTTTAATGTATTATCACGCGGGCATGCTTCCACACATTTAAAACATTGTATGCATTCCGGTGACCTGATAGAAGATTTCTCCTTTTCCATATACACTTCCCGGGCATCCACGGGACATACCCGCATACAATTTGCACACCCGGTACATAGATGAGTGTTTTTTTCAAGCCTGATAAAACCAATTTTTTTAAATAAAGAGATAAAAGCAAGCAGAGGACAGAATAGACAGAAAAACCGGTCTTTGAAAAAACAACCTGCCAGTAATCCGGCACATAAAATCAGTGCGGAAATGGTCATTGCCATTGTGATTGTATTGGTGAAATCCATGGCAAAATAAGAAATATTACCATTAAAAAGGGGCAAAAGTATTTTTGCCGGACATATCTGACAGAAAAAAAGCTCAAAATCCTTATGTAATCCTGTATTTGCTATACAAACAGGAATTAAAATAAGAAGAATGAGGAGTATATATTTAATAGAAGTTAATAAATCCATTACTTTCCAGGAAAATTGCGACTCCCTTATTCCCATCTTTTTCCTTATTCCGGTTATCCAATCCTGTAAGGTTCCAAAGGGACAGATCCAACCGCACCAGGTTTTATTTAACAGTATAACGAACAAAATAAACCCGAAAAACATTGCCAGGGCTCGTAATCCCCAGGTGCTCAAAAATTGAACAAACGGTATTTGCAGCCCCCAGAAAGGACCTTGAAATGCCATAAGATAACAATGGCCTGCACAACTGCCGACATATGGACAGGCAAAACACGGCA
Source organism: Spirochaetales bacterium (assembly GCA_016935735.1). Lineage (GTDB taxonomy): Bacteria > Spirochaetota > Spirochaetia > SZUA-6 > JAFGRV01 > JAFGRV01. Next base: position 11,711 of record JAFGQK010000218.1, read on the forward strand.
GAAAATATCCCAGATGCAGACCGATGCGTCCTCCATACATTAAGACGAAAAAACTGACAGATTGAATGAGAAAACGTAGTCGCCCGAGAATCAAGGGATATCCCCCTTTCTTTGTAACAACATTAAAACAAAAAACACGGTCAATAAACTGGAAAAAATAATCACACCAACAGGAACATTGTAATGTTTGAATCTTGAACGGTGTAACAGCAGGGTAAAGGAAGATACATATATACTATTCTCTTTTTGTTCTTCTGCCATTATTACTATTTGTTTATATGCCGTTGATCCTTTTTGCCTGAGTTTCCTGTCATCAGGAGGTATATATATTAGCTCCCCCGATTCATCTGTCATTCTTGTTATGGGATTAAAAACATTTTCATCGTTCTCGTCGATTATATGAACTATCTTTTTTTTTAATTTCTGATTATCAAAGAAAACATTAAAGGTGACAGGGGTATCCACCTGGCGCCAGTACGAATAATGGGGATTAATATGTATCTGCAGATTTTCTGCGATTTTAATTACAGTATTACTTGTGAATAATTCAGATTCTACCTGTTTTTTATTCGAGTTTCCAAAGAGAAAAAAAGATGTTTTTGCGAGGTAGATCTTCTTTTGTTTTTTATTATTCTTTTCCCCCTGTATAAGAACGGTAAATGGGTTTGTTTTATGTGATGTTATGCGTATAAACACTTCACCCTTTTCTTCAATAATTTCCAAAGGATAATAAACGACATCTCCCTTTGTATCTATTTCATTCATGGTATAGACACCTTTCACCTCATCCAGGTGAAGTAACGTTGTCTTATAATCCGGGAATGATCCATAATATATGTGTAATTCCTGGGTTACAGAAGCATCCTTTTCTTTATGATGTTCACCAAACTCTATCCATAGATAATTGTTCTCCATGGAAAAAACAACGTTATTCCCGGTACTTATCAGTAAACCGTATAACATAGCACTAACAAGCAGTTTCTTGATCATTTGTCCATATAAAACACTTAAAACTGAATTTCGATCCCGGTCTTGAAGGACATTGGCGGCATTGGATACTCATTAATTGTCTGGCTTATTTCTGTTGAGATGTTATCGACACCCAATAATAGAGTAACATTATCTGTTATAATTCGTTTGATATTGGCATTCATAATCCAGTACGGATCTATACGGACTGTATTACCTTCATCGTGCCAGCGTTCACTCTCGATTCTGGTATTTACACTTATTAGATTTCTTTTATCTTTGTATTCAATCCCCAGGTTAAGAGTGTGGAGGGGGACATAAGGCACCCGCATATCATCTTCCAGGGTATAATCAATTTCCCGTCCTTTTAAAACAAAGCTGTAAATAAATGTATAATCAACACTGAATACAAATTTATCCATCAAAGTAAAATGGGCTGTTAACTCACACCCCGGGTAAAGTGTTTCCCCGAGATTAAAAGGACGCCACATGCCTGACTCATCAGGGCTCCATAGAATCTCATCCTGCATCCATCGAATAAATCCGAACAGATCGACACCCAGCCTGTCAGTAAGTAAGGAAAAACCGAGATCACCGTTATATCCTGTTTCAGAAACCAGATCAGGATTCCCTGAAACAGGCCAGTAAAGATCATTAAATGTCGGGGCCCTGTAGGATTTTGAAGCACTCATCTTGATAGATGCGGAATCTGATATGTTAAAAACAGATCCTAATTTAAATGTTATATCATTCGGGAAATCGGAATACATGTCATACCTGATTACAGGGGTAACAGAAAAAAAGGATGTCAGGAAAATAGGAGCTTCTGCAAACAGACCACCCCCTATCCTTTCTTTTGTCTCAAGCTGGGTACTTTCCACATAATCATAAAAAAAGTTCCCGCCATATACTAAAGAAAACAGATCAAAATAGAGTAATTCCTGGGTTACATCAAAACCGATGGTGTTTGTTGTATGGAGATCATCCACGGGGTAATAGTCATCAGGATCCTCGTACCCAAGGGATGTATATTTGTAAAATACCTTCATATCAAAAGTAAGAAATTGAGTAAAAAAATTTTCTGTTGTATAATGAATTGAACCATGAGCAGATACATCTGTCTGATTCGCATCAACAGAAGGCCAGCCGAGGGAACCGGGGACACCTTTATTACTGTAATGAAATAAACCTGTCATATTCAGTTCCCCTGAAAGCAATGGAAACATGATCTGGGTATATATATCTGTTTTAAAAAACTCAGCATTGGTTTTTCTTCTGTAATCATCGATATCCATGCTGTCATACCAGACATACTCATTCCGTGCATTTGAGACATCCCAGCAAGCCATGAATCCCACATCACCGAATTTATCCGAATAACTGATACTTGCCCCCTGGGCATCAAACAGGTCCAGCCAATTCATATCTGCTTCTGTCTGCTCACCACCCCCGGATACTTCATTGGCATCATACGGGATATAACTTGTGTTCTCGAACTTGATAACAAATTTTCGATCATTTTCTTTTCTTGTGATAATGTTGACAATTCCTCCAACAGCATCTGCCCCGTACAGGGCACTTGTTCCTCCCCGTACAATCTCGATCTTTTCTATGCATACTAAGGGAATAAGAGAAAGATCCATTCCCCCTCCCCTGCTGTCATTTAATCGTACACCGTTTAAAAGGACCAGAACACCTTTTGATCCCGAACCCCTGATGGATATGCTCTGCTGTGCCCCTTCGGGGCCATAATCCTGGATAGTGATCCCTGAGTGTATTGATAGTATCTCCGCTGCATTTCCTGCCCCGGCATCTTCGATATCTTCTCTGGTAATAACCGAGATATGCAGGGGAACATCCAGGATTTCTGTCTCTGTTCTTGTTGCTGTAATAACAACCTCTTCCAGTTCATAAGCTTCCGATTCTTCATTAGGACTATTCCCATCTTGTGCAAAGAGAATAACAGGAAAGGTCATCATAATGAGTAAAATAATAAAATACTTTTTTCTTTTTATTACGGCTGGCATAAGCCCAACTCCTTTCATCGAGGTTAATTTTTTCAGGAACGTCTCCTGGCTTCCAGATCAATTTACTCACAGGCCCTTCTCATTTTCCTTTATAACCAATCAACAATAAAGATTGGTTTTGAAAACAATGGCAATTGCCTGCTTTCATCCCTGGTTACAGTGGCGGGACCGCTTGTGGATTTTCACCACATTCCGTACTCCTGAAACCGAGCTATAGTTTTTTAAGAATATATGTATTAATGGAATATGTCAAGGAATTTTATACACTTTTTTAAATTTCCGGCAGGATCCCGGTACTTTACTTCAGAATCAATAAACTGTAAGAAATGTCTTCATAAAAAAGTGAAAGATAATTCTTTCAGATATTATCAC
>JAFGQK010000219.1 GCA_016935735.1 Spirochaetales bacterium
AGCGGTTTATTTGACCTGGTAGCCAACGTCCGGCTATTAGCTCCCCAATCTTTGTTAAAAAACAAGGACGGGGGAGTTAATAGCATATTATTCCTCCTTTTTATATGTTTCTGTGAATAATTCTAAAGGAGTGATTATTTCAGGTATCATTAAATTAAATCGGGTATTGATGATTCGTATATATTGCTTTTTATTAGCATTTGCTAAATAGTTCACTTACTTCTTAAAAAAAACCACTAATCCTCACTAATTTACACTAAAATAGGGATAGGATTAGTGAAGATGAGTGGTTACTATCGGGGGAGCAGTTAAGGTTTTTTGTTAAAAAAACCTGATTGGGAAATCGCACCCAGGCTGATTAACCAATTGATATCTTTCGTCAAAAATTCTATAATTATTTTTGTTCCTTTTAACATCATAATTTATTATAAATCAAGGAGTAATGAGAAATGGAATTTGTAACTTTGAACAATGGAGTAAGAATGCCTGTTTTAGGATATGGTGTTTTTCAAATACCAAAAGAAGAGTGTGAAAAATGTGTTCTTGATGCAATTAAACTTGGTTATCGTTTAATCGACACGGCACAATCCTATTTTAATGAAGAAGCTGTTGGAAATGCCATCAAAAAATGCAGAGTTCCGCGGGAGGAATTATTTATTACAACAAAAGTATGGATAGATAATTATGGGTTTGAGAAGACAAGAGTATCAGTTTTGGATTCTATGAAAAAACTTCAAACTGACTATCTGGATCTCGTATTATTACACCAGCCTTTTAGTGATTATTACGGTTCTTATCGCGCTCTTGAAGACTTATATAAAGAAGGAAAAATAAGATCCATAGGTGTAAGCAATTTCTACCCTGATAGATTATCTGATATGTGTGCGTTCAATAAAGTAATTCCACAAGTGAATCAGGTAGAAACGAATCCGTTGAATCAGCAAATAAGAGCACAAGAAAATATGAAGAAAAATAATGTTCAAATTGAAGCCTGGGCTCCCTTTGGGGAAGGTCGAAATAATTTGTTTACGAATCCTGTTCTGGATCAAATCGGCAAAAAGTACCAAAAATCAGTTGCTCGGGTTATTCTAAAATGGTTAATACAGAGGGGCATTGTTGCATTGGCAAAATCTACACATATTGAAAGAATGAAAGAAAATCTTGAAGTATTCGATTTCATATTATCCCGGGAAGATATGAACAAAATTAAAACTCTGGATACAAATAGCAGTCTCTTCTTTTCACATCAGGACCCGGCCACAGTGGACTATTTTGTTGAGCTTATCAAAAAAAGAAGAGATCATATTGGTTCTGATTATGAGAAGCGTGCAAGTAAATAAATTGAAAGTTAGGATTATTAAACAATTTTTACCGGCAATTATGGACAACGAACCTGTTGAATTTATCGATTTATGAAAGGGGAATAGTATGCGTTTTCAGGGAAAGGGGACTATTATGCATTTTCAGAGACAGTTTAAAAGAAGAGGAGCACTGGTCATCATGGCATTTTGCACTTTGCTTTGCAGCCTTTATTGCTGTATTACCCATTCTCCTGATCCTGAATATATACCTGCCGCAGGACCGGACGCTTTCATGACAGAGGAGATATACGGTCTTTTGAAATGGGACAATAAAGCCCTTTTTAACAATTGCTGGGATTTCGATTCACTCCGGAACAAGGAACGTGCCTCCAGTATAATTTTTTACGATCCGGCAACTTCGATCTGCGGCTGGCGATGGTCATGTCCTAAAGAGGCTGTTGAAAAACTCAAAGGCTATCCCTGCCTTATTGTCGGGGACAAGGTCTACATGCCGGCCGGCTACGATCCTTCGACAGATCCGCGTTTCCCGCTCCATCTTCCGGATATGAAATCACTTATTGCCCATGGTGAAATTAACGTAACAGGCAGCGGGGATTATGATTTTGCTTATGATCTCGCTTTCCTGGAAGGATATTTCTCCAGACCGGAAACAGTCCGTTCGGAGATTATGGTTTGGCTCAAGGCGTCCCAGGTATGTTCTGCGGAAAAGAAAGGCGAATATACCATAAACGGGTATACGTACGATTTCTTTGTTAATACCACCTGGAACCCAACCGTACCCTACCTTGCATTTGTTCTGAAGGGTAAAACCCTGCCACAGCACATTCCTCTTCACGAATTCATCCGGATTGGTATCAAGGAAGGGTATGTTGATCCAAACGCCTGGCTTGCTGCAATCGAGCTTGGTCCCGAGATCTGGTGGGGTGATGGGGAGGCATGGGTGCGTGATTTCAGGATATCGCTCAACGGGGATTGAGTACCGGATACTATTCACTTTTTTAAAATTTGATACACCCAAAACATATTTCATCCGTCGATATATATGAACATTATGAATAGCTATAGTAAACCGGAAAGCATTGATGCGTATGAGCGTATCGAGAAGGCGTACAAAAGTGAGAAACCACGGCTGCTGGCCCGTTTACGTGCAATCGGACGGAGTCTGGAAGAAGCTGAAGACCTGGTACATGATATCTATACCGAGATCATTGAGCACCTGCCCCTGGTTTCCAGGATCCGTAACCTGCCGGCATGGATTAATACACTGTTCAGACGCCGGCTCATCGATGCATGGCGTCATGAACGTGTACGTGTTGCAGCCGGCGAAATTGATGTGGCAGAGGAAACCCTGCAAGAGATCATAGCGGGTATCGGTCTGAATCCGCTTGACGGATATATACGGGACTGCCTGATTGATGCCCTGAATGATGCATTGCATGCCCTGCCGGCTGCACAGCGCCGTGTTATGGAAGCACAGGTATTCGGAGGCCTTACTTTCCGGGAAATTGCGGAAACCACGGGTAAAAGCATTGACACCCTGAAAGCCCGCAAACGGTATGCATTACAGAATCTTTCCCGCGCTTTAAGGCACTGGATCGATAAATAAACAGCCGGGACAGGGGATGCCCAGACCGGTGAAACGATAAGGAGGTGTGAAATGTCTGAACAAAAGAAAATGTGTCATAAAGGACATGGCTTTGATACCTGGTGGGAAGACCGCAGTTTGCCACATAAAATTCTTCTGGGAATCGGTTTCGGTATCCTGGGGATCGGTCTACTCGCCCTTTTCGGCTGGATTGTCATGCTCCTGTGGAACTGGCTGATGCCTGAAATTTTCGGCCTGAAAAGCTTGAATTACTGGCAGGCCTGGGGGGTGCTGGTCCTCTGTACTATCCTCTTTAAAGGCATGCACTTCAAGGATGAAAACCATCGGACCGACAGGAGACGCCGCAGGCAGCTCCGGAGTTATATGCAGGAAGTGGAAACTCCCATGGAATCCCAGGAAACCGGAGAGGATTGAGATAAAGGCCGGGCATCTTATAGAAAGTATTATTGGGGTTCAACATAAGTTGAATCCCAATTGTTATTTTAACAGGGGTGGCATTCTATTCTATACCGCAAAATACGTACGCCTTTTTGCTCTTGTATTATAGTAAGGAATATTAATAAAATAAAAGTGTGAAGAAAAAAGTATTGGTCATTGGTGCTGGTATAGCCGGAATATCGGCGGCCCTGGAACTGGCAAAGTGTGACTTTTATGTTTATCTTCTTGAAAAAAATGCCAGTATCGGCGGGTGGGTCTCCTCCTTCACGTGTAAAGCTCATGACAAATGTACAAAATGCTCGGTTTGCGTGGCGAAAAGGAAGATAAGGGAAGTGCTTGTTCATCCTGACATTTCCATTCTCACCAACTCCACCTTAAAGCAGTGCCATGGTGAGATAGGGCATTTTGATGTAGAGATTGAGCAAAACCCAATGCATACAGACCAGGAGCTACAGGAACAGAAACTTGCAGTTCATGCAATTATCCCGGCAATTGGTTTTGAGTTGTTTGATGTCAAACAATACGGGCGGCTTGGTTATGGAAGGTACCGGGGTGTTCTTACAGGATTTGATCTTGAAAAAACCATGCTGGAGAATGGCAACCTTCATTTTCCGGTAAACAATACACACGCACCGTCAATTGCATTTATCCAGTGTGCAGGTTCAAGAAATGATAATAATAATTACTGCTCCCGCGTTTGTTGCAAATATGCCATGAGATTTGCCCTGCTTATCAAACATCTGAATCCGGCTGTATCGGTCACGATTTTTTTTATTGATATCCAGAATGCAGGGAAAGGGTTTGCCCCTGTTTATGAGGAATGTGTGGGCAGTATACAGTTCATTCGCGGGATCCCTGTCGAAGTAATTGAAAACCCCGGCAAAAGACTGGAAGTACGGTATGAAAATATCGCACAGGGAAATGTGAAACGGGATGTCTTTGATTTCATTATCCTTTCTGCAGGAATAGTCCCGCGTCCGGGTACCTGGGATCTGGCAAGGAAACTGGGAATCAACCTGGATGAATATGGATTTTTCGGGACTACAGGGACTTTCAATTCCAATGATACAAATGTGAAAGGGATTTTTACAGCCGGTTCCTGCCAGGGGCCAAAGGATATACCGGATACCATTGCACACGGGATAGCGGCAGCAGAAAGGATTGTTGAGGTTTTTGCAAAATGAAGAAGACCAGAGAAAAGACTGAATTGTCAGAATTAACAACAGGGGAAAAGGATAATTTCGTAAAAAATGTTCTTGTTACTGCCAGCAGTGTTTCCGGGATGAAAACTGCACTTGAGATTTCCCGCCTTGGATTGAAGATAACCCTTCTTGAAAAAGAAACTGAATTACAGGATAATCACGCGGACATTGTGGACCAGGGTACTGTTGAAATCAGAAATTCCCTTTTACAAAAGATAGAGAAAGATAAAAACATCAATGTTGTATCTCCTGCATCCATAATAAAGATAGAGGGAACAGCGGGAAATTTTTCCGTAAAGATAAAAAAAGATAATGATGTTTTTTTTCAGAAATACGGGGCAGTTGTTATTGCAGGACAGAATTTGACGGAAACCGTCCCGGTCTTTTTGAATTTTCATAATACCGGTATTATGTCGCAGCAAAAGCTTGGCCGGCTACTCGGGGATTCTCCCCACACGGTGAGTCCGGTCATAAGAAAAGCAAAAACCATTGCTTTTGTATTTAATGACTCCGGTGAAAATTCAAGAAAGCTGACAATGTCCGGTTTGAAATATACCTGTCTGCTTAAGAAAAATACCAATTGCGAAGTATATGTATTTATTTCACACCTTATTGTAGACAGCGGGGGTATGGAAAAATTATACAGGGAAGCACGTGTTCTCGGGGTTATATTTATAAAATATAATGAAAACTATAAAATTATATCAAACAAAAACGGTAGTATCGGGATTGCAGCGAAAGACATTTTCCTTGATGCGGATATTGAATTGTTCTGTGATATACTCGTTATCGGGGAGAAATTCATACCATGTATTCAGGAAGATGGATTGAAAACTGGATATGATACGGAGGGTTTCTACCAGGATGCAAATGTTTATCTTTATCCGGTCTCGTCAAGACGAAGAGGAATTTATTTTGTGGGTGAATGCCGGGGTGACCAGGATATGATGCGCACGAATGTGGATGTATTGAATGCAGCGTTGAATAGTTATGAACTCCTGTCGGGATTTGATATCCATTCAGGGGGAAATGTTAAAGTTGAATCTGAAAAATGCAAGGTATGTTTAACCTGTATCCGCGTTTGTCCGCACCAGGCTATACGGCTTGTTCCCTTTTCAGATCCTGCCCAGCAGGAAGCAAAGAATGTAGCCGGTATTTTTCCCGAGGCCTGCTATGATTGTGGAGCCTGTTCAGCTATGTGCCCTGCAAAAGCGATTGATTTTGAATTTAAAAGAGCTCCTTTAAATGAATATAGTGATGAACAGATACTGAAGGAAATCGAATGCCTGAAACAGGATGATCTTCCGGTTTTTTGTTGTGCGGAATCTGCCTTTCTTGCTGCAGAAAGGGCAGTGGAAATCAACCTGTACTATTCACCCCGGGTGAAAATCATCCGTGTTCCGTGTATCGGCAGGGTTGATTTGATTCACCTGTTCAAAGCATTTGAACAGAAGGTTCCCGGTGTTCTTCTTGCAGGATGCCCTGAACAGGCATGCACTCACCTGGAAGGAAATATCAGGGCAAAGGATCGGGTAAAATATGCAAGGGAATTATTAAAAGGGATGGGGATCGGTGAAGAAAGGTTAGGAATCGTTTTTATTGGTCCTGATATGGCGCACAGGTTTGTCCGGGAGATTTCGGAAATGCTTGAACGGTGTTCAACATAGTTGAACTCCAATTGTAATAATAATAAGGTGGCTGGATAAGGAGGAAAAAGGATGATTGTTGCAGAGAGAAAACCCTTTGAAGAAATTTGGAATATGATTTCCCATTATAACAGGATACTGGTTTTAGGGTGCGGTACATGTGTGACCATCTGCTGGGCAGGGGGGGAAAAGGAAGTTGGAATTCTTGCCTCCCAGCTTAAGATTGCCGGGGAAAAGAATAATGAGTTGATTATAACGGAATCTGTCCCGGAAAGACAATGTGAAATAGAGATGATTCAGGAGTTGAAAGATAAAGAAGGGAATATAGATGCGATTCTTTCCATGGGCTGCGGTGCAGGAGTACAGACTGTTGCCGGGATTTTTACCGATATACCCGTTTTTCCAGCGTTAAACACGACATTTCTGGGAATGCCGGAAGCCGAAGGACTCTGGGTAGAAATGTGTTCTGCATGCGGTGATTGTTATCTTGCATACACAGGGGGAATTTGCCCCGTGACACGCTGCGGAAAGGGTCTTTTAAACGGTCCGTGCGGCGGAACACGGAAAGGCGGAAAATGCGAAATCGATCCGGAAAAGGATTGCGCCTGGGTCCTTATTTACAGGCGCCTGGAAAAATTATCCATGCTCGATCTCATGGAACAATACCGTGAGCCGAAAAATTACCGGGCAGTGAAAAGGCCCGGCATAATCCGGGCAACAGCACGTTAGATGAAAGGGGTGAATGTTATGAAGCCGGTACCTTTCAGGGAAGTACTTGAAAAAAAGGATTTTATTGTCACGGTGGAAGTAGCGCCGCAGAAAGGGACGAATACCGGGAAAGCGATAAGCCATATCAACCTGTTAAAAGACAGGGTGGATGCCCTGAATGTGACGGATAATCAGAGTTCTGTTATGCGATATCCTTCAGTGGGTATGTGCCTGTTGATAAAGGAAAATGGGGGCGAACCGGTAATGCAGGCTACATGCAGGGATAAAAACCGTCTTGCCATACAGGCAGACCTTTTGTTCGCCTCCTCCAGGGGAATAAATAATGTTCTCTGCCTTACCGGGGATGCTATTGATGTCGGTGACCATACCCAGGCAAAACCGGTCTTTGAACTGGATTCTGTTCAGCTTATTAACCTGGTGAATACCCTTAATTCCGGCAAGGACATGGCCGGGAATGAATTGAACGGAAAAACAGATTTTTGTATCGGCGCTTCTGCAACCCCCTCATCAGATCCTGTTGAACCCCAGTTGTTGAAATTCAGGAAAAAAGTACACCAGGGGATTTCCTTTGTCCAGACGCAGGCTGTTTACGATATTGACGAATTGAAACGGTTTATAGAGTATGCCCGGAAGCTGGATGGGGGGATGAAAATTCTTGCCGGCATTGTCCCTGTTATTTCCGCAAGAATGGCAGAATATATGAATGCAAACGTACCCGGTATCTTTGTCCCGGATACGTTAATTACTGAACTCAAAAATACCCCAAAAGGCGAAGGGATTAAAAAGGGCATTGAAATCGCTGCCAGGTTTATCAGGCAGATAAAGGATGAAAAGGTTTGTGACGGCGTTCACATTATGTTTATCGGCCGGGAGGAGAGGATTCCCGAAATACTGGAAGCCTCGGGATTGTGGGCGTAGCCAACGGGATAAAAACGAGGAGGGAAAATGGCCTTACTTATTAATGAACAGGATACAAAATTCAAATATGATGTTGCCCGGGAAGCCGGGGGAGAAAATATAACCCTCTGTTTTGCCTGTGGCCTCTGTACTGCAAGCTGTCCTGTATCTGAAATTGATGCGGACTACAATCCGAGAAAGATCATACGGATGGTGCTGCTGGGCATGAGACAGAGGGTATTATCCAGTGATTTTATCTGGTTATGTACGCAATGTTATACATGCCAGGCACACTGTCCCCAGAAGGTCAATTTCTCTGATGTGATGAAGGCATTACGGTCCATGGCAGTACGGGAAGGATATGTAACCCCGGCCTTTATGGAAAGAATCAAGGAGATTGATTCATTTATGCAAAAGTTGCGGCATGAAATGGTAATGACCATTGTCGACCGGAAAAATAAGGAAACCGATATACGTCCCGAACATATTGCCAGTGATGTACTTAAAAAAAGGAGTTTGTGATGATGGGAGAAAATAAGGATCCTGTAGGTGCCGTCCTGGTCTTTGGCGGGGGAATCGGGGGGATACAGGCAGCCCTGGATCTCGCAGAATCCGGTTACTATGTTTACCTGGTGGAAAAATCCCCGCAGATCGGGGGGAAAATGGCTGAACTGGATAAGACCTTCCCGACCTGTGATTGTTCAGCATGTATCCTGTCCCCCAAGCTTGTTGAAGTTGCACGGCATCTTAATATTGAGCTTATCACGTATGCCGATATTGTGGATATCCAGGGAAAACCGGGGGATTTCCGGATAAAAATTCGTAAAAGGGCCAGGTCTGTTGACCCAGCGAAATGCACCGGATGCGGGATCTGTTATAATAACTGCCCGGTGAATTATAAAATTTATCTGAATGGGGAAGATGAAGATGAAGACAACGGATATCACCCGGGTTGAACATATTCTGAACACTTATAGAGGTAAGAGGGGAATTCTTATCCAGCTCCTGCTCGATATCCAGCATGAGATGGGATGGATTTCCCCTTATGCAATCGATCTTGTTCATAAGCGAATGAAAATTCCTCTAAGCCGGATCTACCGTATTGCCAGTTTTTATAAAGCAATGAGTCTTGTTCCCATGGGAAAATATCTTGTACGCGTTTGCCTGGGTACGGCCTGCCATGTACGCGGCGGGGGGAAAATAATGGAGAAGCTCGAAGATCTTCTGGGATTGGAGGGCGAAGGAACTACCGGGGACGGGAAGTTTACCCTGGAGAGGGTGAATTGTCTTGGTTGTTGTGCCCTGGGGCCAGTTATGGTTATCAATGATGTTTATTACAGTAATGTGGAACCCCAAAAGATCGAAGGGATACTTAAAGAGTATGAATAAGAAAAATGTAGAAAGGATGTTATGACCCTGCTTGAATCACCGGATCATTTACATACATTACGGGAATCGTTAAAAACAAAAAGGGATGAATATTCTAAATATATCATTGTGAGTTCGGGAACATGCGGCCGGGCTCATGGAAGTGAAGAGGTATTTGCCGCATTTACCGGAGAACTCGAAAAAAACAATGATGCAAAAAACATGAAGCTTAAGAAAACCGGCTGCCTTGGATTCTGTGAAAAAGAGCCACTGGTTATCATTTTCCCGGAAAGGATATGCTACTGTAATGTCACTCCTTCCGATGTGCCGGAAATTGTAAAAGAAGCATCCTCCGGGGGTATTATTGACCGGCTTCTTTATCATGATTCCCTTACTGAAAAGAAGGTGATTCATCAGAATGAAATTCCCTTTTACAAATATCAACATCAGATCGTATCCGGTAATAATGTCTCGATCGATCCGGAGGAAATAGATGATTATATCACCCTGGATGGGTATTCTGCACTGGAAAAGGCGATTCTCCATATGACCCCGGAACAGGTTATCCGGGAGATAAAAAAGTCGAACCTGCGGGGCAGGGGAGGGGGAGGATTTCCCGCGGGAATAAAATGGGAAACCTGCAGGAATGCAGGAGAAACGCCAAAGTATATTATTGTCAATTGTGATGAAGGCGATCCCGGGGCATATATGGACAGGGGGGTTATGGAAGGGAATCCCCACAGTGTTTTAGAAGGCCTCATGATTGCAGGATATGCTATCGGGTCTGAAAAGGGTTTTTTCTATATCCGGGAGGAGTACCCCCTTGCTTTAAAGCATACTGCCCGGGCAATTGAAAAAGCAAAAGAGTATGGATTGCTGGGGGAAAATATCCTGGGTTCGGGATTTTCTTTTTCAGTGGAAATACACCGGGGTGCGGGTGCTTTTGTTTCCGGTGAATCGAGTGCCCTGATGTCTGCAATAGAAGGTGAGGTCGGCGAACCCCGTTCCAAATATGTCCATACTGCCCTTAAAGGGATATGGAATAAACCGAGTTGTCTGAACAATGTCGAAACACTGGCAACAGTACCACATATTATTAACAATGGGGCTGACTGGTTCTGCCAAATCGGGACAGAAAACAGCAAGGGAACAAAGATATTTTCCCTCGTGGGTAAAGTAAATAATACCGGTCTTGTGGAGGTTCCCATGGGAACGACCTTGCGGGATATTATCTTTAAGATCGGCGGCGGGATTCCATATGAAAAAAGATTCAAGGCAGTCCAGACAGGGGGGCCATCCGGCGGTGTTATCCCGGAGACTCACCTCGATGTACCCATCGATTTTGATGAACTGAACAAATTGGGTTCCATGATGGGTTCCGGCGGGATGATTGTCATGGATGAGGAAACCTGTATGGTCGATGTCGCATATTATTTTATCGATTTTCTCTGTACCGAGTCCTGCGGCAAATGTGTCCCATGCAGGGAGGGTTTAAAAAGGCTTAAAGAAATACTTGGGTGTATTATTGCAGGAAAAGGTAAAGAAGAAGATATCCGTACCATAGAGGGTCTTGGCAGGGCAATGCAGGATGCTTCATTATGTGCCCTGGGCAGGACTGCTGCAAATCCCGTTTTAAGCACTATTTCCTATTTCCATAATGAATATCTGGAACATATCAGGAACAAGAATTGCCCGGCTTTAGTCTGCAAACCGCTTCTCTCATATTATATTGATCCGAAGAAATGCAAAGCCTGTATGGTGTGTCTGAAAAAATGCCCGGTAAACGCAATAGAAGGCGGAAAAAACCAGGTTCATAAAATCAACCAGGAAAAATGCAATCAATGCGGTACGTGCTTTACGGTCTGTCCGGAGAAATTCCGGGCGGTAAGGAAGATTTCGGGCAGGGACAGGTTAAGGCAGATGGAGCAGGAAGAGAAAACCAGGGCAGGAGAAAGGCATGTTCAATGATCAACGTCATTATTAACAACAGGGAATATAAGGCGGAAAAAGGGAAAAGCATCTTAAAGATAGCCCTGGAAAATGGTATATATATCCCATCACTCTGTTATCATCCGTTCCTGGAACCTGCCGGTACATGCCGTATCTGCATGGTGGAAATAGAGGTAAACGGCCGTAAAAGACATGTCACTTCATGCAACTACCAGGCCGGAGACGGGCTTATCGTGACGACGGATTCGGACGAAATCATCGAGACCCGCAAATGGATATTAAAGCTTCTTCTTGCCCGGTGTCCGGATTCGGAAATCATCCGGAAGCTTGCAGGCGAATACGGAATCAAGGAACCCGGGTTTATTATAGAAAATGACAAGTGCATACTGTGCGGATTATGTGTAAGGATATGTGCAGAGCGGATGGGAAGGAGTGTCATCAATTTTACCGGCAGGGGAATCGATAGAAAGATTGATACACCATGGAAGTATGTAAAAGGTCTTACCGAAAAGAACAAATCCCTTGAACATTTCACGATTCAGACAGATTACTGTATGACCTGCGGTGCCTGCGTTTCCGTCTGCCCTACAGGTGCGATTACGTTAGAGGATATCACATCTCATAAACCCGTACCGATTCTCTCTGAGTTTAACCATGGATTAAGCAATCGTTCCCCGGTTTATGTTCCCTATCCCCAGGGTGTTCCGAATGTTCCGGTTATTGACCGTGATACCTGTATCCATTTTCGTACCGGCAAATGCGGAATTTGTTCAGACAGCTGCCCTGCCGGGGCAATCGATTATGAACAGGAAGATGAGATCGTAGAGATTAATGCAGGTGCCATTATTCTTTCTTCTGGTTTTACCGAATATGATCCTGGTTCAGACTACAATTACGGATTTAAGAAATTTCCGAACGTGGTTACCAGTATCCAGTTCGAGAGGATGCTTTCTGCATCAGGACCATATAAAGGGGAACTTGTGCATCCCGGTACAAAAGACCATCTTAAAAAAATCGCATGGATTCAATGTGTCGGGTCAAGGGATGCTGCCAACAAGCGGGAATATTGTTCCACCGTCTGCTGTACCTATGCCATAAAACAGGCAATTATTGCGCAGGAGCATGCAAAGGAAAAACTCACCGAGACCATCTACTATATGGATATGAGAACCCAGGGCAAGGATTTTGACAGGTTCTATGAACGTGCCGTACATCTTGGTGTACAGTTTGTAAGAGGGAAAGTATATAAAATAGAAGAAGCACAAAACAACGGAAATCTTATTCTTACTTATATTAATGAAAAAGGAAACCCCGGTCATGAAGAGTATGATCTTGTTATCCTGTCTGTAGGATTAAAACCCTCACCGGAAACGAGTGAAATGGTAAAAAAGGCAGGTGTCCTGCTGAATAAAGACGGTTTTTGCCATATGGAATTTCCCATTCTGCCGGAAACATCAAAGCAGGGCATATTCGTTGCCGGGGGATTCGGTGGTCCGGTGGATATCCCGGATACAGTGATGCAGGCAAGTGCGGCGGCGGGGAGTGCTTCGGTTCTTCTTCATAAATCCCGTCATACACTTACAAAAACAAAGGAATACCCGGCAGAAAGGGATGTGAGTACCGAGAAACCAAGGATCGGTGTTTTTGTATGTCACTGCGGCATTAATATCGGTGGGGTTGTGAATATTCCGGCTGTAACCGATTATGCAAGATCCCTTGACTATGTTGTCTACGCCGAACATAACCTCTATACCTGTTCCCAGGATACCCAGGAGAGAATAAAGGCAATGGTGAAGGAACATGGATTGAACAGGGTGGTTGTTGCTTCATGTTCTCCCAGGACGCATGAACCTCTATTCCAGGAAACAATAAGGGAAGCCTGCTTAAACAAATATCTCTTTGAAATGGCGAATATCCGTGATCAATGTTCCTGGGTGCATATGCACAGCCCGGGTAAGGCCACGGAAAAGGCGAAGGATCTTGTACGAATGGCGATCGCCATGGTGCGGGTGGCCCAGCCTTTAAGACCATTATCCCTTCCTGTTGTTCAATCTGCCCTTGTTATCGGGGGGGGCATCGCGGGCATGACCGCAGCATTAACCCTGGCAGACCAAGGATTCAAAGTGAGTCTTTTAGAAAAAACTTCCAGACTCGGTGGAATGGCTAACAGGCTTTTTTATAATCTTAATGATGAGGATATCCAGGCATATGTTAGCGAACTTATAGACAGGGTTAAAAATCATCCCCTTATAGCATTGTATATGAACACAACGATCGTCGATGTAACCGGGTATGTCGGTAATTTTATTACAGAGATCATGATGAACAAAGGAAAGGCAACAGAAAAGATTGAGCATGGTACTGTCATTATAGCAACCGGGGCAAAAGAATATATTCCCCCGGACTATCTGTATGGAAAAGACAAAAGGGTAGTGACCCAGCTTGAACTTGAGGAAAAGATAGTAAAAAATGAGGCAGATATCAAGGAATGTCATACACTTGTCATGATACAATGTGCCGGTTCCCGGAATGAAGAACACCGGTATTGCAGCAAAGTCTGTTGTATGCAGGCGGTAAAAAATGCATTAAAACTCAAAGAAATAAATCCCGAAATGGAAATTTTCATTCTATACCGGGATATGCGAACATATGGTTTTTTTGAAAAATACTATATGTCCGCAAGGGCAAAGGGAATTACCTTTCTCTGCTATGAAAAAAATAATGCACCGTATGTACAACAGGTAACCCGTGAGGGGCACAACATCCTGAACATAGAATTCCATGATATGATACTTGATGAAAAAATAGCTATTAATACAGATATCCTCGCTTTAAGCGTTCCCACGGTGCCCCCGGAAGGCGCAGGAGAAATCGCTACATTGTATAAAGTACCCCGAAATGAGGACGGGTTTTTCCTCGAAGCGCATGTAAAACTCAGACCGGTCGATTTTGCCACCCATGGTATTTTTGTATGCGGTCTTGCCCATTATCCAAAAGACATAAGCGAGGCCATATCCCAGGCAAAGGCAGCGGCCGGGAGGGCTGTGACAATCCTGAGTAAGGATACCATAGAAGCAGAGGGTAAGGTTTCATATGTCCGGGAGGATCGGTGCGCGGGATGTGGTGCCTGTGTTGAGGTTTGTGCATACCATGCACTGACACTCAACCCGGAAAAAGGGATTGTGGAAGTAAATGAAGCATTGTGCAAGGGGTGTGGTGCCTGTGCTGCAACATGCAGATCTTCTGCTATCGATGTAAAAGGTATCAGGGATGAACAGATACTTTTAGCTTTAGAATCAATGTAATAAGGTGTCATAACAGTGGAAGAAAAGAAAGAAAATAATGAACCAAAAATTGTCGCATTCCTCTGTAACTGGTGTTCCTATGCCGGTGCAGACCTGGCAGGGGTAAGCAGGTTTCAATACCCGGCCAACATCCGTGTTATACGAATTCCCTGTTCCGGGAGGATCAACCCGCTGTTTATTGTAAAAGCCCTCCAGGAGGGAGCAGATGGTGTCCTTGTATCAGGCTGTCATCCGGGGGACTGCCATTATATAAGCGGGAACCTTGCGGCAAGGAGGAAATTTGCATTGCTTAAAAATTTCCTTTCATACCTTGGTATTGAACAGGATCGGGTCCAGTTTTCATGGGTATCTGCCTCGGAAGGCAATATCTTTGCTTCTTTAATCAAGAAAGTTGTGGACAATATCAAGAAGTTGCCGGCAAACAAAAAACTGGTAAGGAAGAGAGTGGGAGTCCAGGAATATGGGTGGTACTGAAAGTATTGAAAATAAATTAAAAGATGCTGTGAAAGATCTTTTTTTGAAGAAAAAAGTTGATATCGTTATCGGATTCGAGAAAGGGTCCCTGCCACTTACAAGCAGGCCATGTTTTATACGCAGTTCCGATATGGCAGAAAGGCTTGTCTGGAATGCATCCTGTACAAATAACCTTGCCGTATACCTTCCCCGATTTTTTCAAAAGGTTCCCCGGGCAAAAAAATCCGGGACCCCTCCGCCTGTGGTCGGTATTGTTGCAAAGGGATGTGATGCACGGTCGGTTGTCGGACTTATAAAGGAAAAACAGATTTTAAAGGAGAATGTAGTGATTATCGGAATGTCCTGCCAGGGTGTCATCGACAGGAGAAAAATCGAATCCTTTATTGATGGATCGTTTATTGCAGGGGGGAGACAGGAACCAGGCGGAATACTGGAAATAACGACCGGTGTAGGTGATAAAAAGAAAATAAAGGTATCGGATGTGCTTGCAGAATCATGTATTGAATGCCAGTATCCCCATGTGGAAAATGCAGATGTACGGATCGATGGGGAATCGATAACTGCCAGTGATGATGGATATAAAGCGATTAAAGCTTTTGAGGAAAAATCCCCGGAAGAACGGTGGCAGTATTTTACTGATGAAATTTCCAGATGTATCCGGTGTTATGCTTGCAGACAAGCCTGTCCCAACTGCTACTGTAAAGTTTGTTTTGCCGAACAGACCTTGCCCCGGTGGATAGGCCCGGGTGACGAACTGTCCGATGTCATGATCTACCACATCGGCAGGATATTTCACCAGGCAGGAAGATGCGTCGAGTGTAATGCATGTGTTCGTGCCTGTCCGGTGGGAATCGATTTGCGTTTATTTACCCGGAAATTATGCATGGATGTAAAAGAGTTATTCGGATATATACCCGGTCTTTCAATTGAAGAACTGCCGCCGCTTTTACGTTTTGAGTTGAATGATAATAATGACTTTATCACCACTGGATAGCATGACGCGGGTTATGCATGAGCCAAGGAGTATGTAATGTTAAAAAAGGCTGATATAAATAAATTTATTGCAGCAGTGATGAATAACGGTTATAAGGTGTTTGGTCCTGTAAAACAGGAAGATGGGGTTTCGCTTTCCGAACTCAAAACAACAGATGACATCTCTTTCGATTACTTTAACTTTATACTGCCTCCCAAACGCCATTTTTTTCCCTGGAGTGAATTATTATATAAATATAAGGATAAGACCATTCATGAAGCCCCTTTACCGGAAGATAAAACAATACTACTTGGCATCCGGCCCTGTGATGCAAGGTCATTTTCCTTTCTGGACAATGTCTTTATCGATGACAAGGCGGTTGATCCATACTACCAGAACCGCCGTGATAACACAATTGTCATATCACTTGCATGCAACCAACCCCTCCCTTCCTGTTTTTGCACATCCGTGGGTGGAACTCCGGCGGGAAAAGAGGGCACAGATATACTGGCCTATGATACAGGTGACAGCCTTTTTTTTGAGGAATGCTCGGAACGGGGCTCATCATTCCTTAAATTATACTCAAAGTTCTTTTCTACACCCGACCAGGCAGATGTACAGGCAGTAAAAGATTTTATTGCAAAGGCAGAAAAGCAGGTTTTATCTGTCAACATAAAAAACGCAGCTGAAAAATTGAAAGAAAAATTCTACGATTCGGTATGGGATAAACTTAGCTTTCGATGCCTGAGCTGTGGTGTGTGTACCTTTTTCTGCCCCACCTGCTACTGTTTCGGATTATATGATGAACGGGACAGGCGTATCCGGGTTCATGATGCATGTATGTATAAGGGATTTACCCTTGAAGCATCCGGGCATAACCCCCGCCCGACACAGAGTGAAAGAATGAGACAGCGGATTATGCACAAGTTTCTCTATACAGTTGAAAACTTCGGGAAAATCTTTTGTGTCGGCTGCGGGCGGTGTGTCACAGCCTGCCCGGTGAACATGGATATAAGAGAAAATATAGTCGAGGTAATTGGATGAGTACTAAGCCTTTGGAAAACCCATATATTCCCAAACCGGTGACCATCGAGAAAATCACCATAGAAAATGAAGCAAAAGATTTAAAATCATTCAGACTTCGTTTTGTCAACAAGGAAGATGAAAAGGCATTTACCTATAAATGCGGACAGTTTGCCATGATCTCTGTTGCCGGTGCAGGGGAGTGCCCGATCGGGATTGCGTCGTCTCCCCTGGATGAAGGCATCCTTGAATTTACCATAAAACGTTATCCGACCGGGGTTGTGACAACTGCCCTGCACAACCTGGAAGAAGGGGATATCATTGGTGTAAGGGGGCCCTGCGGCAACTCATATCCCATGGCCGGGATGGAGAATAAAAATGTGGTGATCGTTGGCGGCGGTTTTGCATTTACCACCTTGCGTTCGACCATCCGTTATATGCTTCATGAAAAGAACAGGTCAAAGTTCAAAAATATTACCATTATTTATGGTGCACGGAGTCCCGGGGAACTCCTGTACAAACAGGAACTGGAAGAATGGGAAAAGCGTAACGATGTGGAGATCTTTATTACCGTGGACAAAGGTGATGAAAACTGGAAGGGCAGGGAAGGATTTGTCCCTGCGGTGGTAAAACAGGTTGCCCCCGGTTCAGAAAATGCTATCATCCTCATTTGCGGCCCGCCTATTATGCTCAAATTTACCTGGCCCCCGGTCCTGGAATTGGGCTTTACCCCGGACAATATTATCACTTCCCTGGAACGTCGGATGAGTTGTGGGATCGGGAAATGCGGCAGGTGTAATATCGGAGCCATGTATGTGTGCAAGCACGGGCCTGTGTTGAGTTATGAGCAGATTCAGGAGTTAAGCGAAAGGCCTTAGAGAATAAAATGTTTCTTTTCAGGAAAAAAAATACTCGAAATGAAAAGCTAGTGGACGAATTCGAATTCGAGACTGTTGTGTTGAATAAAAAAGGTGAAGTGTTTAAAAGAATAAAATCCAGGGCAAGTCAATTTTCAGAAGTTTTATCTTCTGACCTGTCAATAGAAATGGTCTATATAGAAGGCGGAATACTTAATATGGGAGAGGCCATTGGATTATGCTTTGAAGATAATAAACCAGTTCATCCTGTTAGTATTCCCTCATTTTATCTTGGTAAATATCCTGTAACCAGGGAACAGTATAAATTCATAATAGGAAAATTTCCCCCTGTAGACGAGGGGTGTTTGAAAAGACCAGTAGAAAGAGTTTCCTGGTTTGATGCAAAAAATTTTTGTAAAAAACTTACTAAAATCACAGGAAGAAAATACAGGCTTCCCGGTGAAGCAGAATGGGAGTATGCCTGCAAAGCAGGCACAAATACCCCGTTTTATTTTGGAGAAACAATTACAACAGAGTATGTCAATTTTGTCGGCCTGTATTCCTTTGCTGGTGAACCCAAAGGTAACTACCGCCATAAATCAACTGAAGTAGGAATTTTTCCCCCCAATTTGTTCGGTATCTATGATATGCATGGAAATGTTTTTGAATGGTGTGAAGATTCCTGGCATCCGAATTATATTAACGCACCGGATGATGCACATCCCCGGGTGAATAATTCAGAGGACAAAGTGATACGGGGAGGTTCATGGCATGAACCCCCGGAAGTGTGCAGCAGTATTACACGTGTCCGGTATAATGCCCATGAACCGGAAGACAGGATCGGTTTCCGCATAGCTTTGTCTGAGTAATTTTTTGATTTCTCTTTTTTTTACTGTTATGGTAAACTGTGCTACTCTATGCGAAAATTTTGTTAAAATTCCAGGATTTTCAACCCGTAACACGTGCGTTGGCCGGATCCTTCCTGGATCTGATGTAATTACAGGTATAAATTATTTCCTGCTTCTCTTGATTTGGGTTGTGGGCGTAGCC
>JAFGQK010000026.1 GCA_016935735.1 Spirochaetales bacterium
GCCGGATCCTTCCTGGATCTGATGTAATTACAGGTATAAATTATTTCCTGCTTCTCTTGATTTGGGTTGTGGGCGTAGCCAACGCTGCGGATATCCGATAGCCCTGATGTAAAATCCGGCCAGAAAGAAAAATACCGATATACAGGAGAAATCCGGGTATACGAAAAGAGAGGAAATCGCATAGCGGATAAGCGGGTCCTTAAAACGGATAGCATACTCATTCATATTCATGGACCCGTATTTCTTTAAAAGAGGAATCGCTCCCACAATACCCGCTATTTTGGCAAGAAACCGGATCGGATTCCTGCCGGTTGCCCATATGAACCAGGAATATTTTTTTACCGTATTACAGAGTGCCTTGATTTCTTTCGCATCGGCTGGAGACAGGGAGAACAGTTCCTTTTCCAGTCTGGCCACATCCGTGTAGATATGCAATGTCCGTCCGGATTTATCCCGGAAGGTATGGAAAATATCATGATGAATCATGTTTATCCCGGGTATGACGCCAAGTTCCTTCCACTGGTTGTAAAAAGTATGTGCAGGAGAGGTGCCCACGAGTTTAATGTAATGCATGCAGCCTTCAAAGGTGAATCCTTTGCGCTGCCAGGCAGTGCACATTCCTCCCGGCAGAAAATGCGACTCATAAATAGTTGCATTATAACCGTTTCTGCGGGCATAAATTCCTGCGGATAATCCCGCGATTCCCGCTCCGATGATAATGATTTTCTTCATTTCTCCTGTCCTCCTTTTCGCAATACATTAATCAAGATTTCCGGGATAATTTTCTTTTCCATGCCTTTTCCCTGGAACACGAGGGTTGCAAGTCCCTGGACAAAGGAAAAATACGCCGCAGCAAGCACAACAGGATCCCCCTTTACTGCTTCTCCTGATTTCTGTGCCTGGATAATAACCGGCACGAGTTTCTCGTAATACGCTTCACTCCGTTTTACAACATAGTCAAGCAGTCCCGGAATACTCTTCCCCTGGGTCATGGCCTGCAGCATGATAAGAAAATAGAGTGAAGACTCACCGGACAGTGCATTCCTGACAAGAATCGTCGAGAGATTTTCAATCTTTTCCCAGGCTGTTCCGGGTACATCCATGGCCGTATTCAAAGCGAATATCGAACTTTCAAACGCAAAATCAATGAGATGCCGGAATATCCTTTCCTTGGATGGGAAGTAATAATATACAAGACCATAACTTAAACCCGAAACCTTTGTGATCTGTTTCATGGTAGCGCCTTTATAGCCGTATTCAGCAAATACTTCCAGGGCCGCACTGGTAATTTTCTCCAGGGCTTCGGCGCGCATTTGTTCGTTCCGTACTTGTCCTCGCGGAGACATGTTCTACTCCTTTTCACTGATTTATTAGTCAGTGAAAATATATTCCATAATGTTTCAAATGTCAATTCTTTTGTTAAGAAAACAGGAAAAATGTAAAAAAATTATCGTACATGGCTATTCTTTCATATACCTTTTTATTTCGCTCCGTAACCGAAACAGATAATACTTCACTGTGCCGGGGGGCTTATGTAACAACCCGGCGATTTCTTTTATTGAGTATCTTTTTTTGTAGAAAAGGTTAAAGAGTAGTTTATCCCGATCAGAAAGGGAATCAATAAGCAATTTCAACTCAATATCACTTTGAAAATCATGCAAAGAACAGCTTTTCAATTGATTGATTTTTTTGATTATTTTTTTCTGCTTTTCCCTTTGACATATATAACTGTATAAAACATGCTTACAGATTGAATAGATCCAGGTACTTACATGCGACTTTCCAGAAAAAGAATGAACAGACGTGATGATCTGGCATATTGTTTCCTGTACCAGATCATCAACATCATCCCGGTTGTAGGTATTTTTAAAAAAAAATTGACGTATCTTCTTCTCATAGGCTAAAATGATTTCCCCGGTATCCATTCGTTTCATTACAATCCACCTTATTAAAACAACAATTGGGGTTCAATTATGTTTTGATTTCTCAACCATTATCTTCATATCTATCTGCCGTAATGTTTTGTGAACACCCCGTTTGTCATTTATCCGGTTGCTTTTCAAAATGTCATGTGATTTCACAAGAAACCTCCTTGCATTTTCCCTTTAGTAAAAGTATTCATAAAAAGGTTGATAAATTAATAACTGCATTAATACGATTTTATATTAAAATCATAAATTAATCCTGCAATATACATTGTCGTTAAGAATATTTTCTGCAATAATCTTATCTGAATAAACATGAAAAAAACTTATTCCACCTGCATATAATATAATATGTATAAAATTATTTTTATTTTTTACCTAAATAAGTATTGAGTATTATTAAATCAGTTACCATAAAAAATGCTTGTTTTAAAACTGACTTTAACCTAAAATAAAAATTGGAGATTTGTAATTGACTTTGAATAACATCGCTGGTGGGGGTATGATATCCATGAAATTATCGACACTCATTATATGCAAAGCCATAGCCCCAATTATAATTTTACAGAGGTGAAATCTGAATTCAGTTGTCCAGGTACATTTATGAAACTATTTATTTTTAATAACAAAATTATTGTTTTCGGTTTTACCGGTATTTCAGGCGGAATTCTTCTCTGGCCATTAATTGAGGTTTTAATACTTTACCAATCCAGTTTTCCCAACCTTTTCTGGTTCAGCATCATTGTCGGAATGACAATCGGAATAGTAATGGGAGCAATTTTTGGAATGAGTGAGGGTCTCTTCTATCTATCGATGAGAAAGATGGTCTCTGGTTGCATTAAAGGAATTGCATTTGGGTTAAGTGCGGGACTGATTGGTTTTCTTGTCGGCCAGTCTTTCCTTTTGCTTATCGGTACACATTTTTTTAATGAAACCCCGACGCTTACAGATTGGAGATTTCTGCTTTCCCGGTCCATCGGCTGGTCTTTTTTTGGAAGTATGACAGGAATAATCGAAGGAATACGGTGCAAGAGCCGGATGAAAATTTGTACAGGATGTGCGAGTGGTTTTATAAGCGGCTTTCTCGGCGGTTTTATTTTTGAGTTTACGAAAGCCAACTTGTCCGGTTTTCCTTTTTCCCGGCTGCTTGGTTTGACAGTACTTGGCTTTTGCATTAATATATTCTATGTTTTTTTTGAAATATGCTTTTCAAAAGGTGTTCTTTTCCTGTTGAATGGGGATTCTTGCGGAAGATATTATCTTGTTTCCCAGGAAAAAATGAAAATCGGGGGTTCGGAAAATACCGATATATGGCTTAAAAACTATGACGCGGAAAGTGTTCATGCAGAAATTTATTTGAAAAAAAAATCTATTATAATCGTGGACACAAGTAATAAGGAAGGAACGTTTTTAAATGACAATGAAATTGACAGAATGGATTTACAGGATGGAACTATTATAAGAATCGGTAAAGCCCAGTTGTTATACAGGATGAAGAAAAGAAAGACCGGAGACAGCGGTTTAAAGTGAGATAGACATATTAATAAAAAGAAAGGAGAATGATAACAGTTATTAAACGGTTGTTCTTTTTTCAATGAAAAGGATCTTACTCGCCACAATTATTTTACTTCTCTTCCAGCATTTTCTTCTTACAGAAAATAATATTACTATTACTATTTCCCAGATTGATAATTCCACACTTCTATTCGACCAGAAAATTAAATTATATGTGAATGTCACCGATGTAAACTCGAACCCTGTTCAAAACCTTAAAGAAGAAAATTTTACTTTGTCTGAAACGATTGAGTATATAAATGAAGATGGTCAGGTTAAAGAAAATGAATATAAACGTAATATAACGTTAAAACAAAGAATGAATGAAATTGCAGGGATAAACCTGTTGCTGCTTCTCGATAATTCGCCAAGCATGTACTGGAATAATAGAGGAAAGGAAACAACTATTGTCGCAGAACGGCGGATTACCGCCGCAAAGCAGGCAATTCTGCATCTTTTGGATGAACTGGAAAAAACCCCGGACAGAATCGGTTTCATTTCATTTAATGAAAAGACGGAAAACGAAATCCCAATATCGAAAGATAAGAGTCGTATTAAAAGTATTATTGACAGCCAGTTTAAAGAACGGAGCGGGTGGTATACCGAGCTTTATGAGTCCCTTTATGTGGCGGCTGAGAATTTTGAAAAGATGAAAGGGCGTAATGTTATTATTCTGCTTACAGATGGAAAGAATGAATCAAAATCCGATTCAGACTATTTTCAGAAAAGATATGGACTTGACGGTGCAATCAGGAATGCCCAGGAAAAAAAAATATCCGTTTTTACCCTCGGTTTAAGTGACCGTGTTATGGAAGATACATTAAAACGGATTGCAGGAGAAACCGGTGGTATTTATTTTTTCGTTCAAAATGCGGAAGATGTAAAAGATTATTATTCCCGCATCCGCGGGCAGGTTTTGAATGAATATTATATTTCGTATAATGCAACAATGGAACCCGCGGAATATAAAAAAATCAAAGTTTCAGTAGATACAGACCAGTATCATGGAAAAACAGAGAGAAACTATTATTTTGGAACCGTTTTCGGAACACCATTAAAAAATACAACTGTTTTTCAGTTATTATTATTTGATTTAACAACTCTCATTTCGGCCCTGGGTGTTGTAACCTTCATATTTATTTTTTTCACACGGAAGAAGAAAAGAGGAAATCCTTTTTCCTTGCAATATCTATATCCAAACAGGAAGATATCTGCCATTGTCTTTAGAAAAAACAGGCTCTTTTCCGGGGGGAAAAGCAAAAAGCCATTGTACCTGAAATCGGGAAATTATCATTTATATATAATCACAAATAATAACACATCCTCCCCTGATAAAGGGTTCACTATTTACATTTTCCCGGATGTATTACAGGTGACCCGGATTGAAGATATTCTGGCAGATGAAACAGTAAAATCTTATCTTAAAAAAATATATTTTAAAGCAGAAAAAAAAGATATCTATAAATATAAAAAACAAAATAAAATAGAGGAGGTAGTTGTTCATTTAACGCGGCTGGAAAAATTTAATATTTTCCTCTGGATCAGAATCTGTTATATGAAGCATTATTTCATGTTGGTCACTTCGGATTCGGAAAAGGTAAACGATTTGACAATTAATAATATACACTATAAATCCAAACGGTTGATATCAGGGGATTATATAAAAATACCTGGTGTTATGAGTTTCATATTTCATTCGGGCATGACTGAACAGGGAATGCAGTAAAATATTTGATAAACCAAACTATAAATCACTTGACAAATACCATTCTTCCTCATAAAATAGAACATACATCCCATACAAGGGGGGAAAATAATCAGGGCATAAAAAACGTGAGGGTATGTATTTATGTTGAATTTAATTCATAAACCAACAGTATCAATCGTTCTATTTCCCATTTCCGAGGATACCCATGAAGAATTATTTATCAATTGCAGTAATGATTATTCGATCGGCAAATTATTCAGGGAAGGGCTTGACGCAGTCTACGGTTTTCTCCCGATAATACCCGACACCATTGAAAATACTGTATTCAACAGGGAAATACAGGAAAGTAATATATTATCCAGAGAAGAAAAGAAAATAATGGCAGATGCGTATGAACCTTCATCATCTGATTTCCGAAAATGTACAGGTAAATACGGCAAAATTATAATAAAAAATATATTATCAAAAATTAAATTTTCGAAAAATCGGGAATATAATCCGGCATGTATCAGGAAAAATTTAAAAACAATACAAGCCCATATTAATGAATTTACCGGAAAAGAACCCGGTAAAACCATACTTTTTTCACAGGGACACGGGAATCTCGGGCTGAATAACTGGGCAGTCGCATATATAAATGATAAAAGAAATAGACTACCAATATCATTTTTAATTCCGCAGGGGGAACCAGTTCATGAAAGGATTTATCCATCATTTATCAAATATAAAAAAAAACACTATAAAATCACGGACATAATGTATTTTTACAATAATATAAATGATCTTGAAGAGGTTTCCTATGAACAGGTAAAAAATCATATGAAGAAACCGGCTCATAATGAGACGGTTCATTACCATGAATGCAGCGGCATATATCTTCCCGTCTGGAAGAACGAATATGGAGCGACTTCAAAATCAAAAACAATATTTACCTGTTTCAGAAACAGGGACAGACGGTTAGTTTATGAATACGAGGAAGAAACAATAAATTCAAAAACCGGTGATAGCTATAGCAAGTCATATAGCCCGAATCCCTTGCTTATCGATGAAAAGAATAATGAAACCATACTTAAGGAAATATTTTTTGTAAAATTGCCCACAGATGAGAACGGGATAATCCGGCAATCATATCTGCAGAATATTCTTATTACGGAAGTATACGATTATGATATTCATGAAGACAAAGTCTGGCTGAAAAAAATGATGGATGTTGAGTATTGCTTTTTTGGGATACCGGTCCACGATCTTTCACCCGGTGAACAGATCGATAAAGAAATGGTTAAAATAATCCACTTTTTTTATGACCTCCGGCATCTCTTTGATCTTTGCCAGATAAATATCAAGGGAAAAGAATTGGGAATGGATATGGTAAACGGTGATAAGGATTTCCCATTTTACCTGTTTGAATATTCATTAAAAGAGAATAATTTTCTCCCCATATATGAGTTATTGGATGAAGGAAAACCGGTTCTGGTTGATCTGAATAAACTGAAGATTTTACTTTCTGCGTATAATGCACCATCCGGGCTGCAGAATAAAATGAAAAAAATGACTGAAAATTTATCCGTAGAGGCAATGGGGGTATTACAGAAAATTTTCAAACAGCTTGGCTATAATTTTGTTAATGATAAGAACCGTGTCATCAATACAGGCGATATCTATTTTGAAACGAATAATAATACCTTGGTGAATATAGTTGTAAAGCCTGTCAGGAATGTCTATGTTTATTCATTTATCGGTATAATCAAATTAAAACAGCATAATACATATGAGGAAATTTATAACGATGCACTCATATTTGCAGCGGTAAGCGGAATAAGCGGAATAAGAAGGGAACAGATAAAGAATAAAATAACAGACAATATTCATACGCCGATTAAACTCGGTGAGAACCTGGAAAAAGCTGTTGAAGAAATAAAAAAAATTCTTTCGAATGAAATCTTTTATTTCTCCGACGGTAAAACGGCATCTGCCGGATTCCTGGATCCGGAATGGCAGCTTCTCCTTTTAGACCAGGGAGGAGATGTGCACCAGAGGTTATGGACAGATAATGTCAAGGATATTATCGGGAGTTATAATGAGCGTAAAGAAATTTCCTGTGAATTAATTATTGCCACATGATACCTTTATAAAAAGACAATATTTATATGCTATTTTGACTTAAAATCTTGTTAAAATAACAAGATTATTAAAATAACAAAGTTATTTTGCACAAAATAGATAAACGTTGGCCGCCAGGTTAATGAGACCAGTATAATAAAAAGAACCTGGACAGCTTGTTAATTGGGTTGTGGGCGTAGCCAGCGTTATATTATTCCCGTTTAAATTTTTTCTTATATATTAATACTTTCTCCCCATCTTTCGATTGAATGGTAACCTCATCTGTGGAATTTATTGTATCAAGAGAATTAGTCACTTTTAATGTGGGCTTTTCCCCTGAAAACTTATAATTTTTATATTCGGCCTGTTTATGATGGCAGGTCATTTCTTTTATCCACCCTTCGGATGTAAGGATGACTAATTTAAGTAGATTATTATCTATGTAATCAATCCGGGCAGAGACATAGATATTATCAAAAAAGTCACCCTCGCCCGTTGTAACATCAGTTTTGAACACACGGCGGATATTGCCTGCCTTATCCATTACCGGTATTTCCTTTGGGAAAGAAGAAAGTTGATCGGGATTATAGGTATACTTTTTCCCCCAGGTCCAGAAATTATTATCCTCGAGAACATTTACTTGTTTCGTATCTTTTTCGATTGATAAAATTAAAGCCTCCTCATTTTCTTTTTCAAAAATAAGCTTCCTGTATTCATTTCCCAACAGGCTTACTTCCGGTCTGTCTGCATTTCCGGCCGGTATAATATTGAAATACGGATCGCATATATAAAAAGAAGAAAATCGTTTTCTGTTACCAAGAGAATTATGATGCATTAATTCAATAATATATTTCTTTCTACCGGAACTGTAAGCTGCCGGTGAATTATGTAACAGGAAAATATTTTCTTTTGTATAAAATCCAGCTTCTGGATTGTCGAATGAAAATCCCCTCTGATTAACTGCTTCTTTCACATAACCATGGCTGGTCTTCGATTCTTTCATTGTTTCTGCATCAATGGGAATATATGCAGGAAGGTTATTCCCGATAGAATTAATATCCTGTGTATCTATGCCGTTAACTTTGATGTAAGGGGCAATTTCGTTTGTATTAATATCTTTCATCCAGACGAGTTTCCCGTCAGAATCATCATTGATATAGTTTGGATTTTTTTCAGCCAATAAATAATATGCCCGCGAATCCAGATTCGCGGATTTCCACTCTGCTCGATCACCTTCAAATAATAAAAACTCACCTGTTTTTGTTTCAGGGTTGTACAAAACAGCTTTTTTTTCAAAATGATTCCCATCGTGAACTATTTTTTCCCCGAAAAATTCTTTTTCGTAATCGGTAATCAATCTGAAATCAATCCATGACATATTATAGGTTTCGCTGAATTGTTTTTTTCTGTATGTTGCGACACCAAGCGGCGATTGTATATGCATCAATGAATTATTAAAAAAAAGTTTTTCAGCACATTCGAAAGCAGGTTTAAAATTCCGTACAGGAACTATAATGGGCCGGGGATCATGACTGAGAAAAAAAGAATAGATATCCATATCCAGCCGGGGATCTGTTTGTATATATGGTTTCATTGTATTCCATGTTCCCGGTAAATAATATACTAAAGGAGAATCTGTTTTTATCCAGCCAGAGGAGTCATTTTTAAACACATCGGCATTATCCTGTCCTTCCCGGAATCTGGAAACATATAATGCATCATCAGCAGTTGTTTTTATAAACCGGATATATTTTTTTCCTTCATTTACAGGAAAAAAATTATTCTGAATAGAAACATTCTCATTAAGCGAATAATGGATATTTTTATTTTCATATGGATATCTTATAATTCCGAAATCAGTAGCGGCGTACATCCCGTCATTGAATATATCCAGATCATATACAGCATCAAAAGGGAAAACACCTGTTGTTAAATCATTCAATGCGAATTCCTTATACGTGTCTGCATTTGTAAAGGAGATGGTAATAGCATCCTCATTTGAAGATTCCGGGGATTGATTAACCTTCCATGTCCAGAAAGAAGAAACAATTGCATCTGAATTCAAATCAAATCTCTTAAATATTTTCCCCGGTTCAATTACAACTGTATCCTGTGCCTTGCCGGAAATAATCCTGTATTTTCTGTTATCCTCACCGATTCCCAGCAATGAACCATCATTTGTTTTTTGTATTTCACGCAGGTGATTATAATTGAAACCACCCTGCTCCGAAAATGTTAATTCATTCCCGGCTGAATCCGTTACCGAATATAAATGATTTGAATGATCATATTTCCAGAGCCAGCCATTTCGTTCTTTATCAATAATATCGGTACTTATGATATCAGCAATATGGGATATATCATTATTCTTATCTATTTTACTTAATTCACCACTTGTTTCGATCCTGATATAAGAATTATCTGTAAGTAAAGCAAGGCCGTATTCGATTCCATTTTCATCTTTTTTCATAAATAGATCTTTGATGGTATTATCATAAATACGTTTTATGTTGTTATCCTGATCCTGGAGGAATAAACCCTTCTCGTTAAAATAAAATAACTTGCTGCCAATACTGATTCCCCTGATCGCTGTATGATGAGAAAATAATTTTTCGAAACTGGTTTCATCCAGATCTTTATATAACCCTTTTGCAAGTGAAAGAATATCTTCAAGCGCTGTGTACGGTTTTACTTCTTCTAATTTATCATAATATATCGCTATTGGCGGATATGACGGGCTTAAAAGCTGGAATTTTTGATTTCCGGACTCATATACAATCTCTTTTTTATTACCGGGTTTTATCTTTTTTATATCCTGGTGAAACTGAAATCCGTTTTGCGGAGAAAAGGATGATGTAAATGTATAAATATCTTTATTATGTTTATAGGCAATATTACAGATATTGTTGGTCAGTGAAAAATGTACACCAGCAGATCCGGCATCCCTTTTTTTCTCGGTTGTAATGATTTCAATACCATCGCGTTTATTCCCGATATTATAAGGATTGTATATATTATAGACAATGAAAATAATGAAAAAGAATAATACACCAAGACAAATATAAAAAATAACACTGTTCCTGATTTTCCGGATTGTCTGATTATGATCTTCATGAAATTTTCTCATTGCCTTATAAAAATGTCCCGATTTCCTTTCCACTTTCAATAATTGCCCGGATTCCTGTTCTTCTTTCGATTCATTATAAATGATGAAGGAATAAAAGAGTAATAGCAAAATGGCAATAATAATTCCAATAAAATTCCATCCTGCTATGGCAAGAAGTACAATAAGTATAACCGGTCTCCTGAGTCCTCCTTTAAATTTATCTTCCCAGTCCTGTTTTGAAAAATCATATGCCAGTACTTTTCCTCCCTGAAATCCGACAATTTCACCCTCGTATAATTTGAATCCGGTAATACGCTTATCATTAAAATCTTTTTTTGTCCC
This sequence comes from Spirochaetales bacterium, assembly GCA_016935735.1. Taxonomy (GTDB): domain Bacteria; phylum Spirochaetota; class Spirochaetia; order SZUA-6; family JAFGRV01; genus JAFGRV01. The sequence goes on from JAFGQK010000026.1 coordinate 10,736, forward strand.
ATCACTGGAAAAAGTAAATAGTTCATTTTTCGCTGCTATAAGGGGAAAATCATCCTGGTGAAAAGCCACTTTAGATATATCTTTACTATTCCCTATTTGCATTTCATCCCATTCAAAGGTATTCTTATCCAGGTAATGTATTTTATCTTTATCAATAATATAAAATCGTGAAACCGAATCAAAGGTTTTAAAATCGTTGCGAAATTGTATTTTTCTGATTCTCATGAGTTCAATGGTCTGTATGGATGAATCCATTTTAATTTTTTTATTAATCGTATAGTAGTCCTCATAATCCTCCCTTGTCACCAGATAATCATCAATCACCCCGAGAATGGAAACATTTTTTTCCAGTTCAAGCGGTAACGAGGCATGGAAGCCGTCATCTTTCAGCAATACAGGTTGTATACAGGAGTGATCGCAAACCAGCCAGAAGAGATCCGCATTATTCATGAAAATGTCAAATGATTCATTCCATTTTAAATTTAAAAAAGAATTTTCATCCGGGGGGAATTCCTTAAGATATTTATATTCCCTGTTCCATAAAAATAATGACCCTTCTGAACCGATAATAATATCTTCTTTCCCATCACTTCCATTTTCATCCGAATACCTGACAAAGGATTTTGCTATTCTTTCTTTACGCTCTTTAATATTATTAAGAAGTGAACGAGAAACTTTTATTTTTGTCTGCCCGGATTCATTCAGGAGAACCCAGTTTTCATTGGGAGTTGGCAGGACAACACCGGAATTATGGGGAAAAGGCTTTTCAGTGCATTTTATGCCGGGGGATTCGAACGTAACATTACCTTCTGCAAGCGCATATTTTGATATTGTATTCAGTTTCTTATTCCAGGAAAAAATACTCTTACTATTCCATGGAATCTGCACAAGTTCACTTTTATATTCTTTACCTTCATGTTTCAACCCACCCGGGTACCATTTAAATGAACCCAACTCATATGCATAGATATTATCTTTGTCTGTCATCCACATAAAATTATCATTTCGCACAACAGATGTGAGATGTGAAATATTTTTTGGCCCGGTACCGGGAGGATTTGACTCAATATAGATTCCCGGATTCCACTGGTACTGATAATTTACCGAATTCAGAAAAGATAACGCCGGAATGCGAACCTTTTTATCATCCTTGTTTTTTATTGTATATTCTTTGCTGTTCTTATCATAATCATACCCATTCTCGAGATCATTTGAGGTTTGCAGTACCGGTCCGTATTCCTTCTTCATCGTATCAATAAAATCAGAGGTGAATTTATCAAATACCCGGGAAAAACTATATACTGCATTATCATGAGTTAAACCGGTAAAAGATTCACCATCACAGCTTATGTACTTGAATGACAAACTACTCACTTTATTCCATACATGAGAATGAATATTATAAAACCAGATTTCACCGTCTTTTGTCCGGACAATTATATTATCATCTTCCAGTTTACTTGCCTGGCAGATTCCGGATAGCAGAGGTCCTTCATGATTAAATCCTATGGGTATACGGGAGACTTCTATTGTTTTCAGATCATTATAATCCGGGATATTGATTTTACCTATCCCTGCCGGATCCCTGCATAGAAGAGTACAACCTTTATTTTCGGAATTTGCAGAAAGAATTTTATGAACAGTTGTTGTTTTTATCTTATCCGAAACCACGGATATAATCCGTAATTCACCTGCAATATAAAGCTGTTTGTCAGTTCCAATGACATAATAATTATCCGATCCTTCTATATATTTCCCGAATACTATCGGTTCCTTTACCATCTGTATTATGTAATTTGCAGATTCATTATCACGGAACACCAATGCATTATTAATAGCATATACCGTCTTTTCCTTTGTGCCATGTGAAAAAATAAATTGCTCATTTCCATTTTGCTGCGAATTCCCGTATATTTCACCAATGGAAAAGGCTTTTTGAACCTCCTGTTCACAATCTTTGTCATTATCGAATTTTATTTTATTAATTTGTATAAACGATCTGTCTGCCGGTTCTGAAACAATACCGATATATTCATTGTTAATATTATAATGATCACAATATATACTTTTAATAAGCGTGAGGTCCGCTTTCCCGTTTTTACTTCCCGGTTCAGATGAAAAATAAGATAAGGTATTTTTATTATTTCCGCCAATAAGTATATTTTTCTTCACTCCTTTAATAAAGCTTAATTCATGGACAGGAGTTCCCAAATAGAATTTAAACCATTTCCATTTACGGTTCAGATAATTATAATTTGAAATATAACCATTATCAAAAGCGATCCAGTGATCGTCATTTTCCGGATCAATAACAACATCATTAATCGCTGTAAAATGAGATTCCTCGGAACCCGGTTTTTTAATCGTCCTGTAAATAGTATTTTCCGTTCCCGGTTTATCGATATCAAGAACCGGTTTCCAGCCAATAAGTCCGGAAGGCAAAAACCAGAAACAACAGACAAACCAAAGGGAAATCAGCAAATTTATTGTTTTTCCCCTGGAATACCGGTTTTGCATAAAATAATTCGGCAATATGAGAAAAAGCAAAAAGAAATAAAGTCCCAGGGCAAAAGGGGAAGGGATGGAGTATGAGGCGACTTCACATTTCAAATGCCGGAAAAAATTAATATGTGAAAGAAAAGGGAAAAGAATCGACAACCCGGACAATGAAATGAGTTGCAAAGATCTGGTCCGGAAACGGTCTCCTTTGCTTCTTTTTTTACCCTGGTATTTATTTTTCACCTTTCCATCTTCAATTGAATCCTTATAATTTTCAAGGTACTCCTCATCAGAATCCATGGATAGATATTTATTATATTTCAAATTCGTGATAATAAAGAGGATGAACAGGATTCCTGCTGAAAGCAGAAGAATAAAAATAATAAAGATATTACCTGGTCCGGTAAGGCTATAACAAACAGACAGGTAACGCGCCGGGAAGGTAAAGACGGAAGTCCTGAATATTTCGGCAGACAGGAAATACAGAGATATAATGAAAAAAAACAAAGAAAAGAAAGAAACAGAAATTCTTCTTGTTTCTTTATTTCTGCCTGTATAGCCTGCTATATTCCGCAAAACAAATATGAAGGTAAAAAGAATCACCATGATAATTGCTGAAAGCGGATTATTTTTTACAGGAGGAATATACTCTTTATATGTATTTGTTCTATTGATCTGATAATCATCTTTATTATTCTTAAAATCGTTTTTCTTTATTATTCCAATCTCCACGCCATCAGGTTTGTTGTTTAGTATATATGTTCCTTCCGGTGAAGGGAAAAAAGTTCCATTTCCCAGAGGATTCATTTTCAAAGGCAGACCAGCCGGAAATTGTACATTCTCAGAAAGCGGTAATGGCTCTGAAAATAATGAATCATGCTCATCCACCCAGGTAAGGATATCATGATTGCCATTATTAAAAACATCGATTTGTCCCGGAAGGCCTTCCAGTTGAATTGTTTCCCACTGATGTTTATCCACTTTATAATAAAAGATATATGGCGATGACTTATGAAACAGATAAACGCGGTTACTCCGGGGAACAAATACGATATCCCGGATATCGGACCAGTCCTTCAATAATGAACCTTTTACAGGTCTTGTATCAAGAATCATGTTGACTGCTTCTTTCCCGGTTAATCCCAAAAATGTTCTTAAGCTCCCGGCGCCGGAAAAACAATACATTTTTTTTAACCGGCTTAAATTATCCGGGGATTCACGCTTTACAATAATGTCATTATTCTGTTTTTGTGAAAAAACAGTCTGGCCGGGATTATATATTTCAGCTAAAAAAATATCTCCCCTGTTACGTTCCAGCTTTGGGGGAATCGCCCAGTCAATTCCCTCTCCAAATGATGAGCATGTAAAATCATTTTTCCAACAGGTGTTTGAGGGAACATTCCATGTAATCAACTCCCCGGTTTTGTTAAATGTAAAAACATTATCATCCATGAGAGCGTATTGCGAATTGTCGGAAACTGATAATTCATTTTTATCATATTCTGAAACAGTATCTTCACTGTATATTCCAGCGGATTTTGCGGGGAAATATACAAGAATCAGGAAAAGCAATGGAAGAAACAACAGTAAAATGGAAAAAATACCGGAAATATGAAATTTATGTTCTCCTTCAAATCCGCCGAAAGGGGATTTGTATTTCAGTTTTGATTTTTTTTCCGTTTTTTTTATATGTTTTTTAAATTCATCAATCATCATGTGGTCACCTCGATCTCGCCGACCGAATAAAGAGAAGATTTCATATAATTGGTGCCGAGTTCCATTATGGAATGAAGCTCGGGATTATCCTCCTGTAACACCGTGTTATGATAAAATTGCAGGCTATAAATCAAATAATGGAATTCATTATAATTACAGCCTTTCTGAGGATAATCATATCCTGAAATAAGAGACGAAATTATCTGAGGGACAACATGCGGATTTTGCATTTCATACATCCAGAGGTATAAAACCAGCCCGGGGAAAACGGGATTGATAGTGATGAAAACCGGTTCCTTATCTTCTATGGTCGATATATTTTTATTATTCCAGAAAGGGGTAAATGCTTTTGCCGGTTCATTAATTTTCCCCTTTTTCCTGCTCATGTTGTTAAGATCATTTATAGCAGAGTGAATAAACTCCAGGCATTTTATTTTATCTTTATCACGTTTATGAACAGGATCAGATGGTAAATTCTCCTCCAATTTCATCTTTAAACGCTGCATTGCAATCCCTGTTTTACCTTTTATTCCTTTTATTCCTTCTCTTATCTCCCCTGCGAAAAATCCGATATCCTGGTTATCCCCATCATACTCTATGAGTTTCTTTAATAAAGGGAAAAACAGTACCGGGGATATTTCCATTCCCCCTTTTTTATTTTCTCTTGAATTCCGGATTGTTTCAAATAAACTATACTGGAGTTCAACATACAGGAAAATAGAGCACATCCGCAGAATGATAATCCAAATTTTTTCAAGGTAGTCATATTTTATAATTTCATTTGTTTCAATATAGGTTTTATCATTACAATAAGATTCCGCTTCCTTCACTGCAAAAAAGATACATTGTTTAATATAGCCCCATAATTCATTAAAGATACGTTCTTTATTTTTTATGGGAATGATAGCCCTTTTGTCATTAAAAACCTTGCTGATACAGCGGTATTCACTGGTTTTATTTTCGAATGCCCGGATAAAGAGAATTGAGAGATAGGTAAAATTACACTGTCTGAAATTATGGAAAAATGACCGTGTGGGAAATATAAGTATATATATTTCATATAAAGACGTTAATACAAGGCCTTTGCATATTTCCCTGACCCATTCCCTGTTTTTACCAATAAAAAAAATAAGGTAATAAAACAAGAGGGAAAAAATTACAGGAAATACCGGGAAAATTGAATTCCAGATCATAAAACAGGAAAGCATTGCATAAAGCTGAAAAATAAGCTGTAAAGGCGGATCAATATTAATAAGTTTAACCGGAAAATACAGGAATGGAAGAATGAATATAAACATAATGAAAAATAATAACGGAATAATAAAAAAGTTTATAATGATATGCAGAAAAGGATTTTTTTGATAGTAATCCCGGTTCCTTTTTTCCCGTGCATCAATAAAAGCCCGTCTTCCGATAATAACCAGAAAAATACCTAAAGCGATTAATAACCGGTAGTCCGGTGGGATATAATAAAATGGTTTGAACAGAACCGGTTCGCAGATACTATAAAGGACTATCGAAAATAGAATAAGGGCAAGAAGGAAAAAAAGTAATAGACGGGAATACCGGTATTTTACCTTTTGCAGCATTTATCACTCCACAATCAGATTAAATCCGTAGTTTTGAGCAAACAAACGGATTGATTCATATTCATGCTTTGTTATATTTCTTCCTATTCCGTAATGTTTCCATAAATGACATACGATAAAGGAATCCATGATGCTTATGGGTGTATTAACAGGAATTATTTCCTTTAATGCCGAAAGCAGGTTTTCCGCAAGCTCCATTCTCCCGGGAAGAATGAGGATACGGATTAATAAATGCGGCAAACAGGATTCCCTCTTTCCCTTTTTAAACAGGGGCAGCAGCCTTTTTAAATTATCAAAATAATCCCTTACGCCGATCAATTCATAAGCGATCTCGCTGTCCACCGGTTTTATGCTTATAACAAAACAATCAAACAATTCATAAATCTGTTCGACAACTTCAAGCAATACGTATCCACTGGTAACATATATAAAACGGCATGCTCTTTTTTTCTCCCGTATATTTAAAACAGGTCCGATTATCCAGGGGAGAAAAGGTTCAGGGGTAACAAAGAAAATGGTTCTGATACCCCCGGATATATAATCTGCCAGTTTATTTTCAAGAGTTCCAGGTGAACAGGGAGTACCATGACCATAAATCGATATACCATAATTGGAGCAAAAAACACAGGAAAGGGGACAATAACTGAAAAAGAATTGTGCCACCGGTAAACCTTTCGTCAATATTTCTTCCTCTGAATGCTGATAAATTCCGGTTTCCCCGATCATTATACTGCCACCGGCACCGCAGATTCCTTTTTGCCCCTTAATCCTGTTTACACGACAGGCATGAGGACAGATAGTGCAGGAAATCATGTTTTGATAGAAAAATTCTGTTACTTTACTTTCGTAACTGTTTCGGAACAAAGAATTTCCTCACCTTCTCTAAAAAACTGTCTTTATATTTGATTAAGTGATTTTTTGTTATATTGATGAACGGATGTAACGGAGATGCGGAGGTAATTACCCCCGGAACAGTGTTTGCTGCCCATGAGTTATGCAGTGGACTACTATCTTCTCCCTTCATAGAATAGTAGTTATTTATGTTTGAATCAATCCGCTTTAATTCATTTAATTGAGTTGCCCTTTCTTTTATTTTAATACTGCCTTCTTTACATTTTTCTTTGCTTTTATCTATGTATTCCTTTAAAACTCCCATATAATTACCCCAGTATTTTTAAGATATTCGAAATTTCTTCTAATGATGCAGAAATAGATTTCTCGAAGCCGTCATACGTAATCCTGATCCGCTCATTGATTTTCTCACATTCGGTCAGAACCTTGCTGCACATTGATGCTTTCCTGATGTCGGCAATAATATATTCAAGCTTTTTTTTGTCAATATGCCCAAATTCATTTATAATATCCGAGAAATTATATACCGGATTTACCTGTACGTCTTTACCCTGTTTTCTTAAATTATTTACCTTTGTTTTAATTGCACTTTCATTGAAATAATGTATATTCTTCTTCAGCAAGGATAACTTTTCATCAAGTTGCTGTGTAAATACAGCCATCTTTTTATCGACAGCATGCAGCATATCTGTTATTTTTTTATTCATATGGGTTTTCATTGCCCTTTTCAGTTCATTTTTTATCTGAACGGGAAGGCTGCTTATGCGGTTATATGCCTGGGGATCAATTTCCGTATTTTTTGCTGCCTGATTGAGTGTCTCTATCCTTTTTAATCCACTCAGAAAATTTTCAACCTGCTTTTCAATATCAAGACTTCCCGCATCAAATCTTTTTACAAGGTCTTCAGCTTGTTGCAGTTTTATATTCATTATCCGTATTTGTTGCTCCCTTTCGAGTGACTGCTCATTAAGTGCATCGATTATTTGTTCCATATCATGCCATAAAACACTCGTATATTCATTTTCGTAGGTTTCAAACCATTCCGCTGCATAGCCGCCCGCGGGTTCTGAAAGTTCATGTAACAGTTGTTCCTTGAATTGCGTTTTTATAAATTCCCGCAACTCTTCTATTTTATCCGGTGTTGTCTGTTCAATCCGGGCAACGTCGACCTTTGCCTGCAGATCCGCAAGCGATCTGAAATTTTCCTCTTTAAACGCCTGGATATGCAATACCTGCTGCCCTGTTTCTATTTCCAGGTAAAGACAGAGAAGCAGCCGCCTGACATCAAACGCGATTTCATTAAAAATATTCCGCACAGCGAGTTTTATTTCCTTTTCGATGGGATTATTTACTTTATAACTGTTTTCAGAAACGGAATAACACTTTTCAATAATATTCTGCTGTTCTCTATCCAGTTGTGAGATGATTTCCTCTTCATACACTTTTTGAGGAATTTCTGCAGGAATACCGTCAAGATATGAAAGTACTTCTTCTTTCTCAGAACAGTTACCACAGACATCCAGCACCATTTCCCTGATACTCTTTTCATCAAGATAAAAAGATGGGATTAGTTCATATCCAAAAGGAATATAAAGCTGAATTTGTGAAGATGGTGTTGTCAGACAATAAAAAGTATCCCGTTCAGTATGATTTTCGATTAAATGGATTATTTTATCGACTAAAGGATGGGTGTCTGAATACTGCACAGGCAAGGCAGCGATATTCATAATAAGGTTATCAATTTTTACGGCAACCGGTTGCAGATCCTCCTTTCCTTCACTGATGACTTCTTTAAAAATTTTAATGAATTCGGTTTTCATTTTATTTACTATCACATCCACAGAATCACCGGTTTCTTTTCCACCGGATAATAATTCTTTTAAAACCGGCAGTATAATTTCCCTTGCCTGTTTAAAGGGAAGACTGAATCCTTTATACTGGGCGAACAAATTTTCACCCACAGAAAGGGATTTAAGAATTGCCTCAAGCTCGGACCGAAGGTGATAAAGATACCTTTCAACAGGCGTTCCGCTTATCCGGAGAAAAAAATTCCCTTGCGTTTTATACTGCGAATCCGGGACCCTGCCAACGTATGTATAATGAACAACATCCCTGTTGAGTGTTTTATTCAGCTTTAGCATATCAGCATAGATACCCGAAGCTGCCTGTTTGAAATTCCGTAGATCCAGTTTATATATGACACCGGTGTAATTCCCGGCATAATTACTTTTTTTTAATCTCACCGGCACATAAAGCTTTTCATCCTCTTTTATCTCTGCTTTTTCAAACCTTAATTCCGGGGAATATTTCATCCGGAATTTAAATAAATGATCATTAAACTGATTGGGGCAGGAAAAGACATGATCTTCTCCGGGTAAAAAAACGAACATCGTTTCATTATTGGAAAATAATGACAGGAGGGGAAGGATATATTGATTCAATGTTTCACTCTGGAGAGGTGTCAAACCGAGATACTCCCTGTACCCTGTTCCCTGGTATAAAGTTGCACCACTGGCCATACAGTGGGTAAGAAAAAGCGGGCTGGTGATTCCGGTAATAAAAATTCCCTTTGTTGTGGTAATTCCCCTTAATTCATTAAATGAATCGAGTCCCAATTCCATAAGCGCTGTTATTATTTCCTCACAGGTTGCCTTGTCAGGGAAATATATATATGGAGTATACGACTCTTCTTTAGCCGGTTTAATGGCGAAAGAAGGAACATCAGTCTTTTTCGGTACCAGGTGAGTGATAATTTCCTTTAGCAAGAGTATTTTTTGATTCTCCAGTTCCCTGATATCCAGTCCTACAACCAGGGGTTCGGCTTTTATTATTTTCTTCATGAAATCTTTGTCACCAATACTCCCTTCATCAAGCTGATAATTATTTTTATTTTTTTTGAATCCCGTACTTTTAAGTATTCGCAAATCATATCCGGATGAATCTTCCTTTATAGCTGCAGTAATCTTTCCTACCCATTCCATTAATGAAAAGTGCGCCATTCTGCTTCTCCCTGTAATAATATTTCATAATATCGCGATAACAGATGTGATATGACAAGCTGTATTATTTCTTCAATAGAAGAAGTTACTTTAATAAACTCGTATTCATCCCGGTCATGCAGGATACGGCAAAATTGAAAAGTATCCCCGATTTTCAAGTGATAGCGTGAATGGATGTTCTTTTCTACCGGGAATATATCCGGATCTGCATTATTCAGGATTCGTACCTCCAGAACCGTATTCCCTGCCGTATCCTGTTCCGCGGGTGAAAGATAGACGGGTTGTCCTTCATAAACTCCATAATACATCCCGGTGAGGGCATACCCTGAACACACGGATATAAGCAAACGGTCAAAATCAAACTCACTGCTTATTCCCGAATAAAATATTCTGTTTATTTCACCGGAAAAAATTTCCAGGTTAATCCTGATTTGAATATCTTTAAAAGCAAACAATTGTAAGACAATCCTGATCCCTGTTTCCAGGCGCAGCATTATATTCTTTTTTAATTCCGAATAATCTTCTCCACTCCTCCATTTTCCTGTGGCATCCACACGTATTCTGATAATAAAAGGCCATTCTTTCGGGTTTTTGTTTTCATAGTATCTATATGCATCAAAACCGGCACCGGCCAGTTTTATGCGGAAAAGTGATTCTGGCATTCTATGAAAATATCTTAGTTTAAAAAATTTTTTCCTTATACAATTGTCTATCTCCGGGAACTCATCTGTATTGAGTAAAAACAAATTATCGCTATTCAAGGCATCAAAAAATCCTGTATCAATATCATTCTGGTCAAAACCGAGATTCAATGTATCGGTAATAATTTTATCCCTGATATCACTTACACTGGCAGGGTAATCCGGTCCATTCAAATAATAAGGATCCCCCCTGAGCCATTCCGAAAGGAAAAAACGCTCTGCTTTTTCAAGGTTTGAGGTAATTTCAATGTCCACATCACCGCAGTTCAAATCAAATGGCTGAATCTCTTTTAATATCCTGAAATCAATCTCATCCGCCTGTTTTTTAGCCTTTTTTGTAATTGTATTTATCAAAGATAAAAAACTATCAGCGTCGTAGTCCGAAAAAAAGGTACCCCTTGAAAAACCGGTTAAGGCAGAAAGAATATACTTGTTATTAAAAAAAGTCTTTGGTTCAGTTTCGGTGAATATTTCTTTCATGCAATCCAGGGATCCGGATAACGAACCCAGGTTCAAAGGGAGTATATTCAGGTCGTATCCTTTTTTGAACCCGGATTTTTCTTCCATTGACTGTATGATTTTATCGAGTTCCCGTGAATTGTAATAAAAAAGTTCGGTGGAGTGTACTATAGTGGCATCCGGTGAAACAGGAGCGAAACAGACCCGGATAAGTTCTCTTAGAAAAAGATAGTTCAGGGAATTCATTCCCCTTGCTCTCTTGCTTTCAAAATCCATTTTATGTAAAAGAAACTCCATGAATTTAATCAGCATACTCTCATTTTTTATTCTTTTAAGACAATCAATTACCGAAAAAACATAATGTGCATAATTATTAAGATATGTTCTGTTCCCGGGAATGGCTTTGACACATGGTTGTTTAAAGAGGTTTTCATTCAATTTCATTTCCACCTGGTTGTTGATCAGTGAAAGAATATCCGTAAGAATAAAAGCCGGACAATAGCAGTTACGCTGACGGAGCCAGAGTACGGATTCAATGATATTGATAAGTATTTTGGGATTTTCATAAAGTTTTGAATAACCCAGTGAACTCTCAAATCTGATGAGCCGTATTGTATTTATAATACTATCATTCAAACACGTATCCTTTTCTCTATTTATTCGTAAGGAGGAAATCACCTATTATCTTCAAATCCCGAATTTCTTTATCGGTTTTCCCCATAAACCGGCATAAATCATAATTGTTTGCAAGATAAGCATGAAATCCGCTGCTCCCGAAGAGTTTTTCGCGGCAAAACATGAGTTTTAATAGTTTTATAACACGCCGGGGAGAAATGTCTGCAACCTCATTCGTATAGAGAAGGATTTTACTGAGTTCATAGACTACATTCTTCTGCTCTCCGATGATTTCCAATTTATTTCCGTTACTATCATTAAAAAGCGAAAAATATACTGCGGATAAATGGCCGAGAACCGACATCGCATCAGGATTATCTTTGTTAAGCTGAAGTGAATGAATCTTTCTTTTGATTTCATTACTTGTTTCAGCATTATAATGACGTAGAAACGTATTCAGGGCAAACTCATATTCAAGCCCCCATCCTTTAATCAGAAAGGGAGAGAGTTCTTCTGCTATTTTCTTAATATGCGTTGTTTTTGCTTTACTCACCACATGATCCTTTGATTCATCTGACGTGGAAAGAATTTTTCCGATAATACTCTCCATTACATGTATAATGGCAAACCGGTCGATTATCGCTTCAAGTTCCCCCCGCTGAATAGACGGGGTCTTATTGGAAGCGGCAAGCAGACTGACAAGGGGGACATAATCTTCAAGGACCTTTTCCTCGTTTTCACTCTTCAGATTCGGATCAAAATAGCAGCGTTCATTCATAATTGAAAGCAACGTATTCAAAAGGGATGAAGTTGCTTTGAAAAATTCATCTACCATAGCAAGGTGAGCTTTTTGTATCCTGGGAATTCTTGTTACTTCATTCTGCAATAGTTTTCGCAGATCGATCGGACCGAGAATTTCGGAAATCTGCGTATAAGGATGAAGACAGGTCTGGAAAATATTCGTTGTATTCACAATCCCATTACACCGTGACTGGATTTCTTTCATCGTTTTAACAATGATACTTGTTTTTGCGATACCAGGTTTTCCTAAAAACAAAAGGTGTTCCCTGCTTGAAATAGCAAGGATAATCAAGGCGAATTCCATGTCCATTTTATGATAATGACCGGATAGATCGTCAAGTAGTTTCCTTATTTTTATAACACTATCCGGACTGTTTCCGGGATCTGTCCAGAAATCAAAATCCTTAAGAATCCGGTCACCGTTTTCTGTTTTTGCACAAAAATTATCACGGATTTGTTTCTTACATATATCCCATGTCACACTTTTATTCCCTGTCATAATACAACTCCGCTATTCCCGATTATGTTCAGTTTCTTTTTGTTCAATTTTTATATCATCTATTGTTTCCAGTTCCTCCCGCCTGCTCTTCTTTTTCCTGTGTCTATACATATTAAAGATGTCCTCCATATTCTGTTTTGCTTCACGTTTAAAAAGACCATCCAGAATGACGCGGGGCTTTTTATCTCCTTCGCCGTACCCTTCGATTTCTTTAATCAAGTCTTTAAGACGTTTCACTATTTTCTCTTTCACTTCCACGGAAGTTTTACCGAGCATAATAAGATCATGTTCGCTTACAGGATCCGTTTTTATTTCAATAACAGGGGTATTACCTTCAAACGAATATGTAACACGAATACATTCGGCTATTAAACGGATCGCTTTCTTTTTCTTTTTCTTTTTTGCGGTTATATTCAGTTCATCTTCATCCTGCTTTTGTTTCTCGTGTTCAAAATATATTTCCATCTCATTCATTTTATTCCTCCATATTGTAAATGAAAAGCACCTCTTTTTCAAAGGCATTTTCAGTCTGTTTTTCCTTGATCATCTGTCTTTCAACTACATATCCCTGGCTTTCACGCTGTTTCTGGGCCGTCATCAAAATTATATCCGTTATGATGTTGGATTCAAATTTTCTTTCTGCATTTTCTATTTCTTTCTCTGCTGCCAGATAATTTTCGTCGGTTAGTATTTCATCATACAATCTATCCCTCGCTTTATCAATTATTCTATTTTTCACGGCATCTATATTTTCACCATCAACACGTTCTTGTATTTCTCCTGAAACATGTTCTGCCTGGATTGATTCTTCCCTGGAAAGAATAATACCCTCTTCATTTTTTAATGCTTTATAATCAAGATACAACTTGATGAGAAATTTCAAATCAAGATCGATCTGTTGATTTCCATGTCCCGGTATATGTCCCGGTATAGGAAATTTTTCCACCTTCGATAAGGCTTCCTGCTGTTTAAGAAGAATTTTATCGCCTTCCTCCTGATAGATCCCCTTGTTTAATTTCTCTTTAATGAATTCAAGAATACAGGAGATATTATTCTTCAAAAACGAGATATCCCAGTTCCTGTCCTTTATTATATCTATGCTTTTTTCCTTCCTGTTTATGCAGAAATCTCCCAATTCTTTTATTACGATTTTTTCCGGCTTGCTGTATGTCCCCATACCATCCTCCTCTTTTCAATAACGAGAATTAAAATGCTATACGCTCATATACATTTGCATTTTTTCGTCTATTTAAAGCATCTATATTTTCCTTTATTTTCTTTTCAAACTCTTTTTCACTTATCGTTGTTATTTCTTTCATGATCACATCTCTTTCAAGAATTTGAAAAAGATATCGTATTTCATCACATGAAAAATTCAAATATTCACCTGTACAATAATTAGCGAGTACATTCCTGAAAATAGCAGCAATATCCGTTTTTCCTTTTTCCCGATCCCCCGGATCGATAACGAGGTCTTTTAACGCTTCATACTTCTCTATCATTACGGAAAGAAGGCCATTCTCCTTTCTTCCCTCTATTTCCCTGTCATCCAGATCTTTCAGGGTCGGATTTGAGAGTGTAATGATCTCTCCTATCCGTTCAGGTCTGTATTTTATGCTTTCATCAATATCTTCCCATCTGTTTGTCGTTGTAATAACTATTACCAGTTCATCCGTATTTAAGGTTTTTAATCCGCTCATTTCAGTGAGCAGGGTATTTACAATCGTATTATCCACCCGTGACGAGGGATCACTCCTCCGTTTTGCTGCAATAGCGTCGAATTCGTCAAAGACAATAATGCTGGGACTCCGGGATCTGGCTTTTGCAAATATATCACGTATGTTAGCTTCACTGTCCCCGACAAACTTTGATCGTATATCTGCTGCATTGACTACCTGGAGATGTGCCCTGGTTTCAGATGCAAGCCACCTGGCAAGGTATGTTTTCCCGTTTCCCTGGGATCCCTCAAAACAAATACCCCTGGTAATGCAGCGAAAATACTTCTGCCGTTTTTTCCTGTGCGAAGGATCTTCCTCATTCCATTTTCTAAAAGGAAATATGATGTGTTCTTTCAGGAATTTACGCGTTTCAAAATAACCACCAATCATATTCTCTGTTACCGGGGTTATCCGGTCCTCCAGAGAAGGATGATACCGGGTAATGAATTCAGGGATATTTTCAGGAATATTCCCGGAATTCGTATTTACCTGTTCCCATGCATTAAGTAATTCACAGAATTCAAAAATGTTCAGATGGGAAGCAACCTGCCATAAACTCATCTTTGCTTTTTCATCGTTTTTATACTCTGCTTTTAATCCGGTCCTGGCCCTGCTTCCGGTAAGATAGTTCCACATGATATCTTTATTCAGCGGACTTATCGAAACTGTCAGGGGAAACGCCTGCTGAAACAACCTTGGAAGTTCCACGGCCGGGTCATGGAGTAAAAGGTAAACGCCGTTACGGAAATTTTTTATCATATAACAGATGTCAATAATAGATTGGCCTTCAGGAAGTTTCCCGCCCTCCATTACAAAATCAATATCCCTCAAAATCAGGACATTCCGGATTTCCGGAGGCGGCTCCATCATTATTCCATTTTGGTTCCTTTCGGTATTCACATCCGAAAGCGGGGATATTATGTTCCCGAATTTAAATGCCTGCTGAATCTGTTCTTCCGCCTCCCTGTGTTGATCCAGACTTGCATTCACGACCTGGGTACAAAACACCTTCAACAATTCCATAATAGTTTCGATGCCACTTTCCCTCATCCCCTTTATGCTTGCATCGGCAGCGTTTGAAAGCCTTTCTTCGGGTCTTAAGAATTTTTTTACTTTCGGATATATGCGTAATTTATTATAAGTATTGATTTGGGCGATATACCGGAGGCAGTATTCAATATATGGATGAAGAATACTATCTGCCAGAAAAATAGAGGATGTGCCTGCCAGGAGGACATTCAGGATCAGATTGAATTGACTGTAATTATTAAGCATAAGTGCAATCGCGACACATCGGATTCGTTCACCGCTTCCTGTTACTTCCTCGATTATCTTCTGCAGCCGTAATCCAGCCTCGGTATTATCAAACATGTTTTTCGACATCTTATCAGGCATCATATACCTCCTTCCGGGGAAATAAAGATTCAAAAAAAGGATTTAATTTATCTTCGATAATTTCCATTATTTTCTCCTGTCCGTATTCCGATTCCGGCCCGGTCCCGAGTCCGTGGAGAGTAATTATTTCTTCAATTTTCTTTTGCATGGTAAAAGAGAAGTTTTTATCATCAAGTATTTTTTGCCGGAAAAAAAGAGAAAGCGGTATCCATAATTTTAATTTATATATAATGTTGTTTTGTAATCGAATCTTTTGTTTTAACGTAATATCAAAAACATCGATCAGATCGAGTAATTCAAAGGCATAGAGAAATGTTTCAGCCAGTCTTCCCCATTGAATATCCGAAAACCATGTTTTATTTATCACAAACTGGAGCGGTGTCTGGAAAAGCTCTGTTCCCGGGATATGGGATAAATGACTGATGGCTGTATCAATAACCTCACTTATCTTCATCATAAATTGCCCGGGTGAATACATATTGCAGAGATTCCGGTATTCAGGTATATAGTAATTTTTAATTTGAAAAACCCTGTTCACCTCAAATCGTACATATCCGGTTCTTTGATTATACTTTTCCGGCCATGAAAAGAAATACAATCCTTCACTATCCTTCTGCCTGGCCTGCCGGAGGATATCCTTATCTTTGCTGTTAAAACAGGATTCAAAAAAAAGATATTCTCTCTCTGTCATCCTGTCTGTGCGGAAAAGCGATTCAGGTATTATACCTGAAAAGATATTACCTGGAATAACGTCGGTTATGTGGAAGGTGGGAATATAATCGAGGAGAAACTTGTTAACAAAATCCGGGACAGGTGATAACTTGTAGAATATTCTGTAAAAATCGATGAAATTACGATATTTTACTTTCTCTTTTTCTGGTAAAAACATATGAAATACTTTATAAAAATTTGTGGTAAGTTTATAAAAAATTCTATAAAGAAATTGTATTTTGTTTGTCACTGATTTTATACAATATAATTCTTTTTCACTGATAGTGATAATGTATTGCCGTAAGGGATTCCTTCTGCGTCTGATAATATCAGAGTGCATGAAATACAGGTAATCAAAATATACAAGTGATAACAGGGCAAGGATACTGAATGACCGGATGGTGGGTTGCATTTCACAATTTTTTACCTGTTTGGTGAGATCCATAAAATCCCTTTTTTTATATATATTTTCAAAGGCCCTGTTAAAAAACAGGGTAAATATGGAATCTTTCTTTTTCACCATCTCTCTTGACAGGGCAATCGCCATTACCACACAAAAAATATGTTTTCCATAGTTACTGTTTTTGATAAAAGAAAAGGACAAATTTTTTGCACAGGATATATTTCCCACTTTAATTTTTTTTGACTTGAGAAAAACTTCAACAATATGACAGATATTTCCCGCAACATCAGTGAGTTTGTTCAGATCTTGTACCCGTTCCAGTTTCATAATCTTTCCGGTATATATAAAATTCAGCCCCTTCCTTACTTATTAAAAGGTAATAGGCCCGGATGTTTCTTTTTCAATCTTTTCACCATTTTTATAATCAATAATCTGCTCTTCATCGGCAGGCTCATAACGTTTCCATTCTTCAAGGAGTTCATTTGAAAGCCGTACGGATTCTACCGGGTAACCATACTTAAGACTTTGGGCTATGGTCGTATATATTTCATGAATATCATTATAACCGATCTGTTCAAGCTTTTGTTTTATCTTACCCAGGACCTCTTCCTTATTTGTAATTAAATCATATTTTTTATTCCCATCATCTTTTGTATAATAGTTCTCTGTAAAATCTTTTCTTTCATTTCCCGGGAGCTTGTTTACGATTTCTTTCTCAAAAACAGATATCCCGATTCCTGTCGGCACTGTTAATCCCCGGGTTGAATATTTGAAAACATAAATATAAATCGCATCCTGCATTCTTTTTTCGATTGCCGCACCACTTAATCTGTTAGTAAATGCAATAAGAGATAGTTCATCCAATTGTTCATCATCAAGAACAGGTTGCTGTGATCTTTCCTCATCTGGCTGTCCGTCCTCAAGTTGAACGGGCTGCTGGGGTCTTTCTTCATAATATTTAATCCATATTTTTTTATAATGTATCTGGATAATCTCCTTGCAAGATTTGATACTGGGCAGTCCTACTGTCATTATATTATCAAAACGCCCCGGTCTTTTAAAAGCCGCATCCAGCAAGCTGATATCGTTCGCCGTCGCTACCATAAAAATCGGTTCTGTCTTCTCCTGCATCCATGTAAGTAACCGGCTGTAAATTCTCATGGATACACCACTGTCCCCGCCCGTTTCTTTTCCTACAAATCCTTTTTCAACTTCATCGATCCAGAGGACAGCCGGTGCAATACTTTCGCAGATAGTTATCGCATTCTCAAGTTTTCGTTCACTTGCTCCGACAATTCCTTCACGCAATGCCCCCATATCCAGCCGGACACAGGGTATCTGCCATGCATGTGCAATCGCTTTTGCTGAAAGGCTTTTCCCGCCTCCCGGGATACCGACAAGCAGAAGCCCTTTGGGTTTGGGCAGGGCATATCCCCGGTCATTTTTCCGGTCATTTTCGCAAAATGCCCGTTTTCTTATGGTAAGCCAATTTTTCAAATTATGAAGCCCCCCGACAGAATCCATATCTGTTGGAAGAAGAAGGTATTCAAGCGCATGCCCGGAACCGGATTCTACATATTCCTTTTTCTGGAGGAGAAGTTCTTTCAAGTCCTGGTAATTTACTTTTATTTCTCTGCCCTGCTTCTCCATTTCAAGGGTAAAATGTTCATTAAGAAAATCGATAAATTGATCGCGGGTAAGTCCTTTCGCCCCATTAAGAAAAATTCCCCTGGAGATATATTTCTCTTTCGTTTTTTCCCCATTATCGTCACTGGTATTGAAGACAAGTTCAATATTGCTTGTTTTCTGCCACCTTTTCAGTTCTCCATCCAATTCTTCTGCACGCGGAAGCGGGACCTTGATTACTTTCACGGATCTGGACAGTCCTTCGGGAATGCGTTCTTCCGGACTTATAAGAATAATTGAATTAATCCTGTTCAAACTGTACCCGCTGCTGTCCGGTTTCATGCGGTTCCAGCGGAACTGGTAATCAATATCCCGCAGATACCGGGATACAGCCCGTTCAAACAGTGTACTCCCCCCCCTGCTGCCGGATAAATACTCATGGAGATCCAGGAAAATAAAGAGATTATTCTCATGCCACTCCACATCCTTCCCCTGTGGAGAAGGCCGTGAATGCAGATTAAGAATCTGGTGAAGTGCATGGGTTGCCGAAAATGTATAATCGACATCCGGATTCCCCTGGATAATACAGAACGATCCATTCAAATCCGATCTTGTGCTTTTAATATCTTTTCCATAATAGACACCGCAATTCGTTTTAAATGAAAGCAGTTCATCCGATAATCTCGGCTTTGAGGTAAGACGGAGCCCCATGCTGCACGTCCACATCCATTCCCAGATCATATACTCATAAGATTCTTTTTCCGGTAACTCGGGCATTTTAGATCTTACTTTCAGATTATGTTCAATAATAATTCTCCGTATAACTTCGATAACACGTCGCTCTTCTTTTGTAACTATATATATAATGGGACATCCGGTTTGAATGTACAAATTTATTTTCTTTTTCGTATCCTTCATAAAATTGATATTTCCATTATGCAGATTATCAGTAATTATATTTTCCTGACTCATGGTAATCTCCTTTCTTATATAACACCCGTACCGAACAATCCATCATACGGACCTTCATGCACAGACAGCCACCCGCTTCTTTCTGCAAAATCCTTTGCAGCATCAAACCGGGCAAAAGAAAAGGCAATATCCTTTTTTCCTTCAATATAATTTAAAAACATACGGGGAGTTATTTCCTTTTCTTTATGTATATACATAAGCTCATTCGCATACTTTTCAATTTCCGTAGGAAGCATCTTTTTAAGTTTTGACAGTAACGGTTTGTATGGATCATACTGCCAATGCCCCCGGTTATACTCTCTAAAATAATCAGCACAATAGTTCCATATTGATATATCAGGCATCCTGCCGCTGTAAAATATTCTATCCAGTTTACCGATTCGGAAAAATTCCGGCGGGATGTTGTTGAGATTATGTATTAATTCCCCATCTTTATTCATGCCTATCTCAAATGTATGTGTAAGGGCAATAATAACACCGGCAGGCTTTTCATTAATAAAATGATTCAGCATCGACAGAATTGATGCATGCACGGAGTGCTGCCGATACCCGCTCATAAAAGTGCCGATATCTTCAATAAGAAGCATAACCGGTGCCATACTCTTTGCCAGGTTGAATTTATTTCTAAGATTTTTTTCGCTTTCACCCACATACCCGCCCAGGATACTGGTTGATGAAACAGGGAGAATAGATAAACCTGCCGATTCTACAAAAGAAAGGAGGAATTGGGTTTTGCCGGTGCCTGTAAGCCCTGTAAGGAGAATACTTACATTCTCTTCCGCAGCAATAAAGTCAAGTTGTCTTAAAAGCCAGAACTCAAGGTAACTGTATCCGTATATCTTCCGGTTATTTCTTCTTACTTCAACTGCTTCTTCGCTTAAAATATTTCTTTTTACCTCGGCAATATGAGTATTGATGATAGTAAAAGTGACTGTATTTTCCGATTTTTCATATTGATACTCATGATTTATCTCGCTTAATATCGAATCGATTGCAGAAAATGGCAAACCTAATGCCCTGGCAACCGTCTCTTCTATCAAAGGTGAAAGCTGGAAATCCGGCCACAATATGGGAAGCTGCTGGCGCAAAAAGGAATACAGCATCTGACGGTCCGGATACGGCAGGATCAGTGTTTTAATATAGGGAAGCAGTTTTTCCGGGAGTGCAGTGGGGAAATAATCAATCCACAATAATTTTACCACATCGTGTGCATTCCGGCTTTCTATTTCTTGAATATACTGTTTTATAAAATCAGCTGAATAATTATCTATATATTCAAGAAATCCTTCAAAAATAAGCAGACCCCTGCTTTGTCCCTTTTTGTCTATGGGGATCTTTTCGGGGTAGGTGAAAAGATCGTTACGGTCAAAGTTTTCCATATGCGTTAACGTATTAAAATCCAGGTAAGGAGTTAAATAGAATCTCATAATCTTGATTGTGATTGCCTGGGAAACAATTTCAGGTGACATTGTTTTCCTGATTTTCTTCAAGTGATTCTTTACCAATTCATCGAGTTTCACCCAGATAATGATCCAATCGGCAGCTTCCGCATAATTGATAAGACTTGCTATCTGCTGGGACTTCTCCTGGTATGATAAATACAGCGAGGTTTTTTTATACCTGATGAATTCCTCAAAACGTTTAAACACAATCCCGGGTACCTCGTAATACTCAAGGGAAAGGTCTTCGGCAAGCTGATCCAGGTTTCTGTATTTCCTGTCCCAGCTCCGGCTCATCAGACGTTCGATAACGACAAGAAGTTTGTGAGCAAGGTATTGATTATTACCACTGCTTTTCGGGGCATTCTGTCCGGGAAGTTCCAGGTGAATACGGAGAGGAAGCTGATCCGACCTGGCAACCCCGGCAGGTGATTCACCTGAATAAGGCTCCCCGCCGGTCCATGCTTTATAAAAGATAATCCCCAGCCGCCAGAAAAATCTGGTAACCGGATCAACATTATCCTGAATGATATTCTCCAAAGCATATATATCCGGGAGTTCATTTTCAGGCACGATGACGCCACAATAAAACCCAATATCGGTAATTTCATCACTCCCTGACATTTTATAAAAAATATTCACCGGAGAAACAGGGGCGAGTAATTCCATAAAACCGGATGCTGATTGAATACGTTTTAATTTCCGTACAAGAATCTGTAACGAGTTCCAGAGAAATTCTACACGGTTTTGCATGTCTTCGATATTGACAAGCTCCAGGATCGATTCCCATGATTTTCCATTTTCACGGGAATCTATTGTAATGGTACAGCTTTCCTGATCCCCTTCCACATGACGCGGTGTTACCATGCAGGGAGAATAATTATCGTACGGAGAAATATCTTTTTTATACGAATGGATAAATTCCAATTCCAGATTCCCGTTCACCTTGTACAATCTTACATTTTTACGCTTCGATATCCAGACAGGTGAAATGTTGAATGAAATGTCCGATAAGGTTTTGCTGACCCATTCCTTTTCAATTTCCATGAATTTTTTCGAGCCATCCCCGAAAATTGTCGGGGCGACTTTAAAAAGGTCTTGAAGATTCCATGCTGCTTCAATAAGGGCTTCATCAAAGCATTTATCCTCAAACAGAATTTTATTATAAAAACTTTCAGCAAATATTCTGCAACCATCATCCGGGACCATCCATCTGTTTGCAATATAATAGGCTGTCCCTAATTGTCTGAACACTTCGGGAAGGCCGGCAACTTTACGACCGGAGCCATATGCCCCGCTATTACACGAATTCATCATAATAAAATAAGGAATTGTCTTGAGCTTTCTGAATTCCCTTTTTAGTTCATCTTCATGGATATACACACCTGGTGAAAGCAGGAAACCGGCTCTCGTTTTTCCTGTCCGGGGAGTAGAATGACCTGCAAAATGCAATATATGAGTATCTTTTATGTTTTCCCAGAATTCCTCTTTGGTACAGGATAAAAGAGGAATAACAGTAAAAATAGGAATTTTCTTTTTATTATAATTATAAAAGATATTTTTAATTGCTTCACATTCTTTTATTACATGAGGAAGTTCATTCTTTTCTCCCGGGTATCCGGCAATAAGAACCTTGAATTTTTGATCCAGCCGGTCCGGGAACGCAAGTGCCTTTTCATCCTTATTTGCGTGAAGGAGGATAGATGATAGAATCTTTATAGGATCACTTTTGTTGCCGAATGCTTCTTCTGCAAAATATTCCAGATTGTTAATTGTAAAAAGATGCCAGGGTATGCCGGCCAGTTCATTCTCAATACAAAAAACAATATGATTATTCCGGCATATCATTTTCCAGCTGTCAATGAGCTTTCCCGGGAAAAGCATATCAACAAGCTCTGTTATTTGTTCCTGAAACTCATCATCGGATATAAAACTTTTTTCTATCCCGTTTACTAACGCCGTAATCGAGTCCCATTTAATTCCATGCTTATCCCAGTATTGTTCCGAGGAATTTCGGATCTGATGTTTTATTAATGTTTCACTCAATTTTGGTATAAGAAATTTTACAGAATCATCTATTTTATGGACATGCACATAATACGTACCCATCCCTTATTCCCCTGGATCTTTTGTATTTATTTCTAACCGGAATTCTCCGATATATTCTGTCTGGTTGTTTATAATCCTTTTAAATCCGAAAGATATAATCAAATTCGTATCTAAAAGATTACCGGGGACAGTTAATGCTCTTTTTTTATCCAGAATAATATCCTGGTTCCATTTTCTTTCATTCGTATTAATGTGCTGGAATAATCCGTTATTTTTTTTAAGCAGGCGGCAATAAACATGTAATGGCGGATCTAATTGAATTTCAGGTTCAAAAATATGAAGATAATATTTGTTATTTTTCAGGAATAAATTAATGATAACCGGATTTCTTTTTTTTTCACTTTTATCCACTGTTACCGGTATTTTAACATAAATTGCATTATCTTCCTTTGTATGTTCTTTTGAAATATCATCTATATCAACCGAAGTGATTCTTCTGCTTCTATATCTCTCTGGAAGTATATCTGCATGACATTCTTTCGTTAAAAGAATCTTCATTCTATTATTCATAACCAGAACTGAAAGCAGCATACCGGTAAACATCTGGGCTTTTATAAGCGATTCACTTACCTTTTCGATAAGTTCCTGCTTTTCTCTTTTTATTGCTTCTAAAAGTATATCGATGATATTCGTATATAGATATCCGGGAATATAACATATCTGTTTTCGCAGTTGAATTTCCATATTTATCTGCTTCAGGAAAATAAAAAAATTTCTTATACATTCTTTTTCAGGTTTTAGATACGAAAGACGCCGGCCAAGAATAAAGAGATGATATTTACTTATAGTAATTGGCCTTTCAATAATTCCGATATGTACGAGTTCCTGCTGCAATTCAGTACGTTTCGTCTCCCGGATTCTATGGGCTTTTTCTCTTGAACCCTTGATATTGGAAGATTCTTCTTCACCATCAATAATAAAACCCTTATTATAAAGTATTTTCCGTAATGAAAAATATGTGGTTGATGAAAAGTTTTTTCCGATCTTATTTGAAAATTCCTTAATTTTTGATGCTGTTATTTCTTCTCTATTAATAAGCAAATAATAATGGAAATGTTTTTGCTTGTATGTATATTCGACAATATCCGGAAAATCCTTATAAAAGATATTTATCTCCTTAAATATTCCAATATCCTCAAAATCCATATAATAATTGCTTGGTTTATCCGTCAACAATAAAAACAAGCTGAATAATTTAGTTATAAGAGAAATGGGGAAAAAAATATTTTGCAGGAATTCCTGGTTCATTGACTTATATTCATTCAGATATTTTTCAAAATTCTCAAGGTAAGTAAAGAAATTGAATTTAGCTTTTGTTTTTAGAATCCTTGAGTATAAAATACTCAGTTCCATTATATGAAATCTGCTTAATTCAACTGGTCTGGTAATTAATCCATCTGAAATCATAGTTAATCTGAACCTATCGTGCATGGCAGGAATTAACCGGTGAGATTTTTCCATTGGCCCCCTTTTACCTGATATATCCTCCTCCCCTTCCATAATCAAGCCTTCTTTTTTCAGGTATTTACGTAAATCGTAATATGTTGATGATGAAAAACCCCGCTGGAAGATAGTATGAAGTATATATTCAATTTTATTTGCAGTTACCTCTTCACCACTTTCAAGAAGATAAAGATGAATTTCCTTTTGCATGTTTTTAAAAAAGATGAGTAATAAAGGTAGTTTGTCTTTTATATTATCAAGATCCGAAGTAAAAGACATTCCAAAACTCCTCAAAATTATATTTTTATTTTACATTAATAATATAATATTTTTACTCATTTTGCAATACATTTTTTATAATATTTTAAAAATTTTTTCACCCATAGTAACACAGGGAAATCATTTTTTCTTTGATTGCAGCAGGGGGCCAACCCATTTGAAGACACTTCACCCCTTCAATTATCAGCGACAATTTTGTTTCATAGCTATGAAGCATTCTCTCTTTATAGTTTTCAAGAATTTGCTCAAAAAGAAGAGGTTCATAACCATCCAGGAGCAATTGGATTGATTTTTCAAACAACATATTCCCGCTTTCTTTTTCCAGCCCCTCCAGTGATCCCAAACCGTACTCATATGAATGATTGGCTATTTCATCAAAAGTTTCAACTATTTTTTCGGAAGTGGACAAATCGACGTGAGGTAATTTCTGCGGATAAACTGTTTCAGTCTCATACGTGTCTATTGTATTGGTAAGTATTAATTCTGACAATAAGTCCTGTGCCTCTTCCCGGGTTATTGCCTCCTGCGGATATATATAATGTTTTGATTTCTGAATGAGAGTAAATTCTTTTTCAATAATTTCCCTGGAACGGTTTGTCATATTTCTGAAAATAGGCTCTCTCTCTTTATCAGAAAGCCCGAACAAAGCCAGGGCTAAAATTTTCGTATCGATCTGCCGTAATGTTTTGTGAATACCCCGCTTATCATTCATCCGTTTGCTTTTCAAAATGTCATGTAATTTGTTCATAGAAAACCTCCTTATGTTTACCTTTTAGTAAAAGTATTCGTAAAAAGGTTGAAATTTTTTTTTACAGCATATGAACGCGGGAATTACTTCCAAGAAACCGGTATGAAATAGCGTACACAACCTGGAGAACAACACAGCGTTGGTTGGCAGGATTTACAGGAAGAATAGTAACCCAAATCAAGAGAAGCAGGAAATAATCTATACCTGTAATTACATCAATATCCAGGAAGATGCCGGCCAACGCAAGTGTTACGGGTCGAAAATCTTGGAATAATACCAAGATTTTCGCCCATAGTAACACAGAGTACTTACACAATAGTTATTTTTTGTTCTTAAAGCTTAGTTCTTTAAAATGTTTTTCGCATTCTTTGGCAAATAATTCAAAATGCTTTCTTTGATAGCCACCATCCTTAAGTTCCGGGTTTTCTCCGGATTTTATTCTGTAATCTTTTATATAATTCTTCAATTTATTAAAGCAATTAATAAAAACTTTACCATAACCCTCAATAATGTAGTCTTTATCTATTAAGTCTTTTGTTAAGTAAGCCACTCGCTGCAATTCTGTTCCGACCAAATCAGCTAACTCATTATTCTTTTTATTCCATTTTCTAAAATCATCATTAAGATTATATAGTTCATGCCATTTGGGTCGAAGATTTTGCATTATATCATATATTTTAAGAAGAACCTGGGCTGAACGAGCCTTTGATGATTCATTTAGAGTAACTTTTAGTACTCTCCATTGGACAATAGCAAATATCATTAATCCCCCTGTCGCAATTGCTGTAACAATAGATGATATAGCTATTATTATAGTATCCATTTCAAAACCATCCTTTAATTTTCACATAAAAAAACCATATTACACTTTTTCCCGGACGAATTTTTACTGTTAAAATAGAGTAAAATCTGAATGAGTTATTATGCCATTTGATTTAAAATCTTGTTACATAACAGAATTCTAAACGAAATAACCGGGTTATGGGTAAAGCCAATATTAAAAATAAGCAGACTACTTCTTGCCAATTCCTTCCAGAGACCTGAGTATTTCAACAGGAAGGCAGAATACCACCGTGTTACTCTGGTCCGAAGACATATCATTGATACTCTGGAGTGTCCGGAGGTGAAGCGCACCCGGGGCTTCTGCAAGCATTTTAGCTGCTTTTGCCATATTTGTCGCGGCTATTAATTCTCCTTCAGCTTTAATGATAACTGCCCGCTTTTCCCTTTCCGCTTCTGCCTCTTTTCCTATAGTGCGTTTTAACTGTTCAGGGAGTTCCACATGCTTGAGCTCGACAGACTCTACCTTGATTCCCCAGGGATCTGTAGCTTTATCCACGATTACCCGTATCTTCTGACTCACCGCATCCCGTTTGCTTAGAAGTTCATCCAGGGTTACTTCGCCAACCACATCCCGCATTGTTGTCTGTGCGAGTTGTGCTACTGCATAATTGAAATTCTGAACTTCGATAATCGCTTTCTGTGAATCCGCCACCTTGTAAAAAAGGACAGCATTAACCTTGATACTCACATTATCCCGTGTAATTGCATCCTGGTCCGGGACATCAATGGTCTTTATCCTGACATCCACTTTCTGCCAGGTCTGGAAAGCCGGCAGAACAAGCCGTATCCCGGGGCCCATAATCTTTGTAAACTTTCCAAAGGTGAACTTGACACCCCTTTCATATTCCTTTACCACTTTGATCCCGGACATAATGATGAAAAAAAGAACAACAGCAGGGATGACAATTGCTACTATAGACATAATACCTCTCCTTTTTTTTAACTTATGTTAACTTTAATAGTAGTTAAGAGTTTGAAAAAAAGCAAGACCGTTACGTCATATACGGATTTTTATTTCCAAATCCATGTAATCTATGACATCCGGCATTTTCCTTTTCTTTTTTATGGGCTTGATAAACCTCACCGGAAATTCCTGAAACCTGGATATTTTTGCTTGATTTAATAAGAAAACATTTATACAATCTATATAAGGGTGAAAAACCCGATAATGAGGAGAAAGACTAGATGGGAAAAACTGTTACATCATTCGATGAATTAACCAGTTTTATACAATCCTTTGGAATAGAAGAGACTGAATCAATACATATTGCAGAAAATTTTATGGATAAGAATAATATCAATTTTGATGCGGATGGAAATTTCGATGCAATAAATGTGGATTTTGCTGCCGATACAAAAGTGGTTAATAAATGTTAAACCGGATATATATTTTATTTTGTATAGCTCAAATCATTTTACAAATCCTGAAATTCATGAAAATAAATGGTACCTCAAAAACTTCCTGTATATAAACAAAGAAAAAAAATACTAAAAAAGATATCGACCCATAAGGTTGTTGTGGTAGAAAGCCCCACCGGGTCGGGAAAGACGACCCAGATTCCCCAGATTCTCTACCATGCAGGGTATGCAAAATCCGGGATTATCGGAATTACACAGCCAAGAAGGATTGCTGCTGTTTCGGTTTCACAGTTTATTGCACGGCAGATGAATGAAACAATTCCGGGTTTAGTCGGCTATAAAATGCGTTTTGAAGATAAAACAGATGAAAAAGTAAAAATAAAAGTAATGACCGACGGGATTCTCCTCCAGGAAATCAAGGCAGATTATTATCTGTCCCAGTATAGTATGATTATTGTGGATGAAGCCCATGAACGGAGTCTGAATATAGATTTTATCCTGGGACTGTTAAAGCGGATTTTAAAGGAGCGGCCGGATTTCAAGGTGATTATTTCCTCTGCAACTATTAATGCCCAGGTATTTTCAGAATACTTTGACGGGTGTCCGATCGTCAATATTGAAAGTATGATGTATCCTGTGGAAGTAACCTATTGCACACCTTCAATGGAAAACAATTTTGATTCCCTCCTGGAAAAGATAAGCGAAATTGTTACAGATGTTCATGCAGAAAAAAAACAGGGGGATATTCTCATATTTCTTTCCGGGGAAAAGGCGATAAAGACCTGTATAAGCATGCTTTTATCCCTCCCGTTTGCCGGGGAGTGTGTTTTTCTCCCCCTCTATTCACGGCTTGGTTCCGAAGAGCAGGAAAGTATATTCCTTGAATACCCGGGAAAAAGAAAAATTATCGTTGCGACAAATATTGCCGAAACCAGTGTCACCATAGACGGAATTACCGTGGTCATAGACAGCGGACTGGCAAAGATGAACTTTTATAATCCCCGGACATACACTTCTTCTTTAATAGAAATACCCATATCAAAAGCAGCAAGTAACCAGCGGAAAGGAAGGGCGGGACGTACACAGCCGGGTGTATACTATCGTCTTTACACCCATGATGATTATGAAAAAAGAAGTTTGTTTACCCTGGAGGAAATTTTCCGTACGGATTTATCCGAGGTAGTACTCAGAATGGCAGAAATCGGTATAAAAGACTTTGAGAATTTCGATTTTCTCTCTTCCCCTTCCAGGGAAGGAATAATAAGTGCAATCGAGACTCTAACAACACTCGATGCGCTGGACCAGAATAGAAACCTTACCAGCACAGGGAAGATGATGGTGCTTTTCCCCCTGCTCCCCAGGCATTCCCGTATTATTGTTGAAGCCATGCGATCATACCCGGATGTTATGGATGAAGTACTCATTGCCGCCTCATTTCTCTCTACCAATTCCCCTTTTCTCCTGCCCCAGGGACTTGAAATTGAAGCAAGAAAGGCACATCATTCTTTCAGGGACCGGTACGGGGATTTTGTTTCATACCTTAAATTGTTCCGTACGTTTTCTAAAACCCGGAAAAAGGAGGAATTTTGCCAGAATCACTACCTGGATTTAAAAACGATGTATGAAATAGTGAATATTAAATATCAGCTGGAAGAAATAGTAGCCAGTGCGAATTTCCCGGTTTTATCCGGTGGTTCGTTAAAAGACTATTTATGTGCAATAGCAAAAGGATTGATTCAGTTTGTTTGTATAAAATCCGGGAGGGGAATATATAGGAGTCTCACTACAGGAAAAATCATGATCCACCCCGGCTCGGTCATGTTCCGTAAAAATCCGCAATTCATTGTTGCAGGAGAGATCGTAAAAACATCCCGGATGTATGCCCGTTCTGTTTCTGAATTAAAGCAGGAATGGATAGATGATATTTCTCCGTTATTACAGAATCTTTATAAACTAAAAACCGAAACAAAGGAGAAAAATGAGAGGGATTATACAAACAATATAAAAATAGGGAAATACATCTTTTATATCGAGAAAAAAAAGGGAAATAGAAAAACCGTTATACTCCCCTGGGAAAAGCTTAAAAACCTGAAGGAAACTATGGATCTGAATCTACTCCAGGATTACAAGGGTCTCCGGGGGAAAATAACATTAGGGAATTATGAATTCCTTGACGGGATGGCATTAAATACCATTTTAAAAATAATAACAAAAATCAGAATCCCCGATGCCCTGGTAAAAAACTGGCCAAGAAAACATTTCCTTTTTCACCGGGACGTGAAAGACCTTATACAATCCCTCTCATTCCTCCTCGTTCCGTGTAAAAACAAAAAGAAAATCGGTAAACTCGGATTTCTTACCCTTTTTACCAGCAGGAATGGGGAATACTGGTTTAAACCGGTTAAGAATTTTTATGTATCTGTCTCAGAAAGTCTTTCCAGTCTGGAAATCCTTGCAGATGATGTAGATGAATCACTGGACAAAACATACCGGAAAAGCATTAATTATCATTACAGGAAGTTAGCCGGTATATTTGATGAATAAATAACCATATATTTCCTGGAATTCCCTGGTTGTCAGGACACATTCCGGTAAGTATAATAAAAGGATTTAAAAAAACAATACGATGAAAACAGATATTCTCTTAGAAATTGATAAAGATAAATTCAGAAGCAGGTTATCCGGATACACGCGCCAGGCATACAGCCGGCTGCCTCACATGGAGGCACCGGCTATCCTTGATATCGGGTGCGGGTCAGGTATCCCGACAATTCAACTGGCGATAATAAGCAAAGGAAAGATAACTGCCGTGGATATTGACCGGCAGTCACTCAATATACTCCGGGATAAAATAAAGGTATTTCGCCTTTCCGGTCACATAAAACCTGTCCGGCATTCATTACTTACATTACACTTTAAGAATACCTGTTTTGATATTGTATGGGCAGAAGGATCGATTGCAGTAATTGGATTTGAAAAGGGTATACAGGAATGGCGCCGGTTTATTAAACCGGGAGGATTCCTGGTTGTCCATGATGAAATAACTAATTACCGGGAAAAAATGACGTGCATTCCGAAATTTAACTATACATTAGTACATCATTTCAAGATATCAGAACATGTATGGCTGAATGAATATTTTAATCCTCTATTGCAGCGTATCAAAGAATTACAGGTTATCTATAAAAACGATCCCGGTGCCATGAAAATCCTGGACAAGGAAGCATCAGAAACAGCATTATTCATGAAATCACCCGAAAATCTTGCTTCCCTTTTCTATATAATGCAAAAGATATGATTTAAATTTCATCTTTTCTCTACGGGTAAAGCAGGAAAAAAATTATCCTTTCACGACATAACATAAAAAGACGTTGTATTCCTACACAGCGGAGTTCATACTCTCCTTTGCAAGGAGACTGAACCCCCAGAAGTTCTGGATGCATTCAGCAAGTTCCTTGATATCCGGCTGCTTTACGATATAACAATTTGCTTTATTCTTATAAGCAAGCATTATATCATCTTCATTCTGTGAAGATGAAAGAATCGCTACAGGGATATTCTTGAGTTTTTTGTCCGATTTGATTTTTGCCAGCACTTCGTGGCCGGTCATTCTGGGCAGCATAAGATCCAGAAGAATAATGTCCGGCCGCGGTGATTTCTCGTACTTGCCCTCCTGCTTTAGAAAAGCGAGGGCTTCTGTTCCATCATTGACAACACTCATATTGTTCGGCAAGTTTATCTCCTTCAGAGCCTCTACTGTCAACCTGATGTCCCCCGGGTGATCTTCCACAAGCAGTATCTCAACAGCCTTCCCACCTTGCCGAGTGCGCATTATCGCTCCTTTCTTCATTCCACATGAAATCACATGCAATCTGCGATATCAGCATCAGAAAATGAATCAAAACGTTTTATGCATATTGAATAAAATAAAAAAAATACTTTAATATACTATTTTATCATAAATTTGAGTAAAAAGCAAGAAAAAATTTCGCTTGAAGTAACACAGCATTGCCTGCGCCACAACCCAATTGTCAATAACATTTCTTGACTTTTCACACCGGAAACGATTACAATAGTAGCATATGAAAACCGGGGAGGAAAGGAATGAACAGGATTAACCGCTTTTCTTTGATTCTTTTAATTTTATTCTGTGTTTATGGATGTATAACTGTTGGAGTTCTTAAGGAAAATGCAACCCTGGAAATACAAAACTCAACGCCATACGTAATAAAGCATATCTATGCGAAACCTGTCCAGGGAAATGAATGGGGACCGGATTTGCTTAAAAATAAAACTATCCTGCCGTTTGGGAAAACACTCGTGCATTTTCCGGATGGACCATACAAGCTAAAAGCCGAGGTCCTGGTAGACAATAAAATATTCACCGTGAATGATGGTCTTGATTTCAGTCCGGGGAAACGATATATCTGGACTATTTCGGAAGGGGCATGGCTGGATTCATTAAGCGGGAGCGGGAATTATGGCTATGTAAATTCATACGGATACATCGATTCATACGAATACCTGGATACCTATGAGTATATGGATACATACGGGTATCTGTGATGTAATGAGAATTCATCTACTCCTTTTCCCGGATTGTTGAATTAAAATGCGGTGGCACTTCTTTCATCATCGTATAAAACTTAAGGAGTGCTTCATACCGGGCAACAAGCATTTTATTCGTTCTAAATGTGGAAGGCGAATAATCCACCGGGTTTGCGATAATCGTTATAAGAGAAAGCTTTTCTTCGTCTGAAAGTTCATAAGGCGGGGTATGATAATAATAAAAAGAGGAATCGTTAATTCCATAGAGGTTTTTACCCCACTCTGCATAGTTCAAATATAATTCCAGGATCCTTTCCTTGGAAAGGATTACCTCCATTTCCAGGGCAGTGAGTATTTCAAGATATTTACGGATATAGTTTTTCTCCGGGTTTAAAAACAGTGTCCGGGCAAGCTGCTGGGTAAGGGTACTCCCGCCATATGCAAGATAACCGAGTTTTTTGTTTATCTTCAAGGCAAATCGTATGGATTCAATATCAATACCCTTATGAGTGTAAAAATCAAAATCCTCGATAAAAATCAAAGAACTTATGATATCCGCCGGGATATCTCTTAAAGGAATAAATCCCGGTCTGCGGCAGGAATACCCGTTTTCTGTTTTTCTGTAACACATGATAGAAGAGATACCGGGATTGGTATTATTGTAACGAATAAGGAAAATTCCTGTTACAAGGAAAAAAGAGATGTGCAATATGACAATGATACTTATGGATACTTTTAATCCGTAAAAAAATATTTTCCTGCTTTTCAATATTTCCACAGCATCCTTTACAGGAGAAAAGGTATTATCGCCTTTCTTTTATCCGGGTATTCAGGGAACCGCTTCTTATACCACCGGTGGTGGCTTATTGCCCTTGGAAGGAGGTTCGCGATGGTAAAAAAAGCAAATACAAGCCCGGGGATTGACCAGGTAAGACATGCCCAGCCGATCCATTCAATCATTTCTCCAAAATAGTTGGGACAACTTATCATTTCATAAAGCCATCCCCTGGGTATTTTATAAGAGCCGTTTCCCTGTTTCTTCAAATCCCTTAACCGTTTATCCGAGGTACGATTAATATGAAAACCGGAAAAAAAGAGAATGACACCGCAAATAAACCGGGGATCGAACAGCCATTCGACAGGATAGGGAGAAACCATGTGAAACAGGTAATAACCGTTTACATATCCATTAATGAAGTTAAAAACAAAAGCAATAAAAGCAATAAAAAAAGGAAAATTCCTTGCATTGTCGGTAATAAAAAACGGGTAAACAAAGGCTCTCTGTATATAATGAATTTCCCAGATTATAATGAATACAATACTCACAGGATGCATGGAACTGTTTCCTGCAAGAAAAAAGAAAAGAATGACAAAAACAGCAGGAGACTCCATTCCCAGCCATGCTGCCCTGGCAGAAATACTTATCCCCCAACCGGAACGGTAATGTCTTCCATATGGTGCGCTTACGAAAAAAAGAAGGATAAAAGAACAGAGTCCTCCCCCTATTTCTATAAATACTAATATGGTATAAAGCTGATGTGCCTGGAAAACATCCGGTCCCATTTCTTTCTTACCTGCCAAATACTTCCGTGACTACTTTTATAAACTCTTCTGCCAGAAGGAAGCTGTCGAACTCTTTTAATCTCTGCTTAAATAATTGTGCAAGATTCTTATAATACCATTTCTGCTTTTCACCAGGCTGGTTGAACCGTTCCCATAATGATTCACCCAGTTTCCTTAAATCCCGTTTAATGGAACAGATATTATCCAGCTTGTCTGCACATGAAAGGATAAGAAGGTCATGCGGGGCAGTTTTGAGTTTTTCCAGTGTCTCTTTTTTCCTGTTCTCCCAGGTTTCTTTCCTGTTTTTCTCTGATGCACCGATGACAAGATCTGCAATGGCATCACCAAACTTTTTCCGTATATCATCTGCTGTTACCGGTGTGTCTTCGATTGTATCATGCAAAAGTCCTGCAATAACAAGATCATCCGGGTAATTGTGTTCAAGGAGCCTCTGTGCAACATTTACCGGATGAAATATATAGGGAATCCGCGTACCTTTCCGGAATTGACCTTTATGGGCTTTTGCTGCATATTCAATCGCTTTAAAAATCATCATATCCTGGTTTCGTTCCATCAATTCCCGGCCTGTTCTTTTTTTATTTTCATAAGTTCATCAAAGGTCGGTACATAGTTCGGATCTTTCATCCGCTCCTTTAAATCTTCGAGTTTATCCTTTTCTTCCTGTATTTTTTCCTGAATTTCTTCCTGTTTTTCCTCTTTTTTCATTTTTTCAGTGATATCATAAAGGGCATCCTCGATCTTTTTCCCCCCAAAGTATGGTTTTAAGGCCTGGGCAATCTCTACTGCCAGGGAATCCCGCTGTTCTGTATCCTCAATAGTCCATACAGACCGGAGTGTTAATTCAAAAAGCATATAAATAGTTGTCACCTGCTGATTAATATGGGGAAGGCCTTTATTCTTTAGATATTGATTTATTTTGTATTGTATATTTTCCAGTTTACCCACCGTATCCTCCTCTTTACCGCAGTATCAGGTGTTAAATCCCGGGATGATGTATCCGCTTCACTGTATTTATATGCGAAAAACAACAAAATTTCAAGTAATTTCTTATTAAGGAGAATACCGAATTTTCTTTGATTTCTTTTCAAAATCCTGTTAGAATAAATATATGACAGAAAATGCTGCTGTTTATTTAAAAAAAGACTCACTCGTAAGCCAGGTATTCCTTATTCTGAATAATGCGATTCCTCTTATTGGGGCAGTAGTACTTGAATGGAATCTTTTCGTCATTATTCTTATTTACTGGTGTGAGAGTGCTGTTATCGGCTTTTATAACATTTGTAGAATGATAAAGATAAAGGGAAACAAGGCTGTACTACTCATCCTCTTTTTTTGTGTTCATTACGGGCTTTTTATGGTTGTTCATTATATTGCGATTCTTCTTTTCGGGATTTTTTCCGGGAATTATTTTGATGTTGATGAAGGCCTTTTGAGCCCCCTGTTCACGGAACCCACTGTCCTTATTGCACTGGGTATGATGATGATAAGTCATGGAATTTCTTTTTTTATGAATTTTATACGAAACAGGGAATATGAAGGAAAGACACTTGAAAATCAGATGATCGCACCATATCCCAGAATAGTAATTATGCAGGTGGTGATTCTGGGTACTGCCTTATTTCTTGCCTTTTTCCGGCTTGATGAGCCCCTTGTGGCTATAATTCTTCTGGTTCTAATAAAAAGTATAGTTGATTTCTTTGCACACCGAAAAGCACATAAACAGAAATAACCCTCTGATATTTTGCTCTTCTCATAGCATAAACCGTCCGATATTTGATAGGATAGTATATCTACAGAAGAGGACTTTAAAACAGGAGACTGCCAGTGAAAGCCGTATCACTTTGTTGTCTGCTCTATTTCATCATTCTTTCTGCATTTTCTGAAACCATATATGTATACACGTATGAAATCTGTAATGATGAACCGGTACCATGCGAATTCCAGGTAAAAGAGGGGATACTGAACGGATTATTCGATGCAGGACATATTGTCTTTGATGATATATCTGTGTCTGACAGGGGAAACCTCCTGTCCGGGATTAATATAGATAAACTGATAATGGATGCAAGAAGCGGTGGTGCATACTATTTTATAGGAGCACAGATTAT
Organism: Spirochaetales bacterium; assembly: GCA_016935735.1. Taxonomy (GTDB): domain Bacteria; phylum Spirochaetota; class Spirochaetia; order SZUA-6; family JAFGRV01; genus JAFGRV01. The sequence continues at coordinate 46,751 of JAFGQK010000026.1, forward strand.
AAGTAATCTTATATCCCTTGAAAATAAATCAGAGTGTATAGAAAGTACGGCTTTTTATTGTCTTTATGATGTTTCTACAGGAAAACTTTTAAAGCAAGGAAATACGAAAATGACCAATAAGGAGAATCAGTTGAGTAAAGAAATCCTCTGGTTCCAGCTTGGTTTATATATTTCAGGGGAAATCAACTATTTTTATAATAAAAGGGAGTGAAAAGCCGGGTTAAAAAGAGGATTTTGATATGAAGGAGCAGGGCGTTGGCTACGATGACATACCGGGTCATGAAATGCAGGAAATATTTGAAATTCATTAATTTCAAGTTATTTATAAAGGTTCCGACCAACGCCTGAGCTGCTAAAAGTCAAAATCCGGCTTAATAACAGAATTCTGACTTTCAGTAGCACAGAAAATAGCAAAAAAATGTGATATATATTAAATAAAAGGGTAGTAATATGCCGATTTTTATAAATAGGAAGGATTTTACTGGTAATTGTGTAAAAAGGTAAGCAGTTTCCTTACATAACCATAAGAATAGAATCCGGGTTTTCCCTGGTTTTTTCATCAGTAAATGCAAAGAGAAAGGTGATTTGTTTGTGAGAGGAAAAAGGCAGCTTTTTATTTTTATCATTGATTATGTTCATAGAAAAAGCCTCTTCTATTATATAGCAGCCGGCATTGTGTTCTTTCTTTTCCTATCCGGACATCTTTACGGTGAACAGACATGGCAGGGTAATGCAGCGATGATCCGGAGGGGAGAATTTGAAACAGAAGGTTTTTTCGCAGCATCAAATTCCTTTCCCCTTAATACTAAAATTCTTGTAAAAAACCTCCATAATACGCGAACAACAGAGGTAATTGTTGTAAAACGCTTAAGTGAATATTACAGTGTATTTTTGCTTCTTTCAGAACAAGCAGCATTTGAATTAGGGATGAGTGAAGATTCTGTTATAAACGTGGAGGTAACAGTTCTTAATTTCGGTACAGGTGATGCAATTGGATTGCCGGATGACCTCCCGTACAATCCGGACCCGGATGTGTTTCCCCTCCCCACGGTCGAAGGCGGGGTGACACCGGGCCCCACACCCATTCCAGCGGAGACCCCTTCACCCGGAATGACCGATGCAATAACGCCGGAACCGACAGCTGTTCCGTCCCCGGGGGAGACATTTGAACCAACTCCGGAAACATCAGAAACCCCTGGTCCAGAACCGACATTGGAACTAACACCAGAACCGACACCGGAACAGCTTGAATCAGAGCTTGACAGGGATCCACAGAAAAACCTCTTTCTGCCGCCACGGGAAGACGAAATGTATGTGCTCGAGGATTTTAAAAAACCTGATGAAACCGGGGATGAAGAAGAAGTTCCAGATCTGGAGATTGTAAGTACAGATGAGTTCAAAGGCAAGGCAATTGATGAAAGTATTACCACACCGGAGGCAGGGGATAAGGATGAAGATATTTCTTCTTATGAACTTAAACATCCGGAGGTGGAAGATCCCCTGATAGAGGATAAAACAAATCCAACGGCAATTGTTTCAGGAATTAATATCGATGATCCTGCTGTCCCGGATATCGTCGAGAAAGAAAAACCGGTTCCCGATCCATCAAATGAAGTGCCGGAAATAGCAACGTATGATGTTGCTCTTGAACCCCAGGAACCGACCTTGCCCGGCGAAGTAACCCCTGATTTATCGAACGAGGTCCCTGAACCACTGGAATATGATTCTGACATTGCCCTGGAACCGGAAGAACCGGATATCCCGGGAAAAGAGGACAGGGGAATCCCGGATCCGTCAAATGAGATACCGGATGCAAAAGAGTCTGATATTGCCCTGGAACCGGGAGAACCGGATATCCCGGATTCAGAGAAAGACATACCGGATCCTTCATATGACATCCCGGATTCAGAAAAAACCGAAGAAATCGCGATGGATCCGGCTGAACCTGAACCGCCAACGGAAGCTGAAAAAGGAATACCGGATCCTTCATATGAATTACCGGAAACCGAAGGCGAAACAGAGATCGCATTAAATCCCGAAGACCCGAAACTCCCGAAAGAAAACGGCAAGGAACCGGATATAGAGCCTGATAATGGGAATAAAGAACCGGATTATGATGAAGACATTATTATAGAGTTTGAAGAAACCGGCCCAAAACCGCCCACGGATGCAGATATCCATGAAACAGAATTGAAAGAAGATATATATAAAGAAGATTTTGAGAAAGGGAAATACTTTATCCAGCTTGCCGCATATACTGAGAAATCTCCTGCCCTGGCACTGGAAAAAAAGTATTCTGCCATTTATCCCGTAAAAGTATATGCGATAACAGATAAATTACTCGATATCTATAAAGTGATGGTCGGTCCTTTGAATAAATATGAAAGCGATACCCTTCTTTACCAGTTCAAGTCCCTTGGTTTTAAAGATGCTTTTGTGAAATATATAAATTAAGGAAAAATAACGGCATTTCTGCGCCGGACTCCCCGGTCCCCGGTACGATTCACTTCGCAAAAAAAGAGCTTTTAGCGCTGTTTATAATTCTAATAGGGGCAATGATTTAGAAACACCCTTCAAATATATTTACCCCGGAAAACCGGTTAAA
>JAFGQK010000220.1 GCA_016935735.1 Spirochaetales bacterium
AATATTTTTGTAAAAAAAATTCTTCCAGGTATGGACAAAAAAAATAAAAGTGCTATTCTTATAATACATTATTTTTATTATCTACTAATTATTTGTAAGAGAATATAAAGGAAGGCAACAAGAAATCTAAATTTAAATAATCTACGCTGTTTGTATAATGGTTTTTAAGAAGTAATTAATGTAAGACCTGGCTGGGCTTTCTGTCTTAAAAACGTTCAGGAAAGAAGTATGCGCCGGGGGAAAGGAGGTTCTTGAACATAAAAAGGAAGGGGATTACGCTTCTTCCGGAAAATTTTCAATTAAAAGGAGAAAATAATATGAAAAAGGTATTTATCATTTTTTTATTCGTGCTGATAAATACATCAACCCTGATTGCAGAGGTCCCTGCATACTATGAGGAAGTCGGGTATTATGATGATGATCCTGACTGCCGGCCAGTGGTGGACAGTTTTCTAAAGTATTTTGATGATGAGTTGTTTTTAGGTACTCTTTCCTCGGACTGGAATACAGGGAATAATGACTCACCATATGGAGTGGATACGTACGACCTTGTATTCTATTGCGGCCATGGCGATTGGTGGGAAATCCAGATGTATGGTTCCAGTGAGGTTGATCTGACGAATGCAGGAAATAACAGTGATGGCGGATACGGGCTGGATCTGGAGCATATCTGTTTATATTCCTGTCTGGTGGTGCCCAGCAGTATCGAAGTAAGTAATTGGTGGACACCGTGGATCAATGAACCAGGCGGTATTTTCGACGGCCTTCACATGGTATGTGGTTTCAGGACTGTTGCAACGAAAGCATATGCCAATACAATCGCAAATTATATCGGGTATCATACCTACAATCAGAACAATAGTTTATTCAACAACTGGAGGAACGGAACAATGACATACGGGAGTACCGCACCTGATGAAGATAAGTGCTGCATGATCTTTTTGTATGATCCGGATGATTCCTCCAGGTGTGCACATACGGATGTGTATGGCGGAAGTGTATGTACCGATCACGATCCTTCATCTACATACCTGGTCGGTATGTGGAAAGATACTTGATTAATAGAGAGTGAAAGGAGAAAATAATGAGAAATATATCGATAGCATGGATAATAATTTTAATTACAACCATGTTCTGTTCCGGTGCTTTTGGTGAGGATGCTGAAATAGACATGAGAGCGGAATTAAACAATATACAGGATATTCCCCAGGTTTATTACGAATACGGTTCTTCTGCCAAAGCGGACAAAAATGAAGTATCACGGCTGGTGGAAAAATTTAATGCCTATACAAATACTGAATTACAAGCCGGTGACTACGATACGTCACGGCCGTTCATCAGTAATGGCAGGGAATATTTTGAAATGTATAATACGCTTTCAAAAGCCTTTATCTGGTCAAAGGATATAAATGAATATATCAATCAATCGGATACGGAAAAATTACCCGGGAAATCCGTTGCTGCAGTATTTGCAAAAGAGCATTTGATGAAATTGAATCTTCTGCCCGGGGCACAGAACGAAATGATAGTGGAACATGTCGGCAGTTCTGTACTTAGTTTCTATAATCCGGAAACAAAAGCGGTAGAGAATTATGAAAAATTAAGAAATGTGTATTTTACCCGGGTATTACATGGATGCAGGGTTGTCGGTGGTATGCGGATCGTTGTTCAAATGGGAACGGATGGCGAACTGGTCAGTCTTATTAATAACTGGCCCGGGTTAAGTGAAAAAAAGATTAAAAAATCTCCAAAACAGAATGCACTCTTTTTAAAGGAAAAATCAAAAGTATTCCTCCAGAAACATTACAGGGGTTCTAAAGTGAAATCCGTTATCGTGGATAGTGGAACTCTTGTTATGTATGATGACGGAAATGGAATTGTGGAACCTGCTTTACTTGTTAAAGGAAAGGCGATGAATTCCAATGGGGCATTTCATGACGGCGACTGGATTCTCCCGGTTCTTGATAATCCGAAAGCTGCCTATACAGTCCTTAATGAAAAATCAGCTTCCGGTGAAGTCTGGAGAGATGTCATACCCCTGGAAGAGAAACAGGAAGAAAAGGATGATGAACTGGCTCATGAGGTTGAATGATCCTGTTAACAAGGCTGAAAGGGTTGAATAAAGATCAGGGCTGTCCGGGAATTCGGACAGCCCTTTTTCCGGCGTCCTGCCTTTAAACCGGAAAAGCGGCCGGGAGAAAGAAGATGACTGAAAGTACTATGAGAAAATAAGACATATGTCTTATATATCTTGAGTGAAGGATATGATATATCTGAAAATAGAGTTTAAAACTCATAATAAGAAATACCTTAGTATAGTGAGGAAAAAAACAATAATAAATGATGGAGGTAAAAATGAAAGAAAATCATTTCTTTTCGGTACTGGTTTTTCTTATCCCTGGTCTTTTCCTTTGTATTAACTCCTTTGGTTTCGATGTTAACTTTACCATAAACATCGACCAGGAAAATGAACCGATAAGCCCCTATATTTACGGGACCAACCAGCTTCTTACCGATACGGAAAACTGGACTGTGCAGAGAATCGGAGGAAACAGAACGACGGGTTATAACTGGGAAACCAATGCATCCAATGCAGGGGAAGATTGGCATAATAGCAGCGATAATTATCTTTGTGAGGCACTGGGTGTACCGGAAAGCATGTACGAAACACCGGGTGCAGTCATGACTGTTGCCCATGATGCGGACCTGGCAAAGGCACGTGCGACCAATCCATTAACAATTATTACCCAGGAACAAAACTTTCTATCACTGAATATTGTTATGGCGGCGAAAATCATGTTTCCGGCGGTATCGCGGCCGCAGATGTGCTGGGTATTTTCGGGAAATATGGCGTATACCTTGCCAATTACTGGAAGATCGATGATACCACCAATTATACCAGTGCAGCATTCAAAATATACAGAAACTATGACGGGAACAACAGCACCTATGGCGATACAAAGACAAAGGCAGAGACGAACAATGTACCGGACAGTTCGGTGTATGCTTCATTCTCCAGCGGGGACAAGTCTGAACTTCACCTTATCGCTATCAATAAAAACTACGACCAGTCCATGAATGCAACATTCACTATTTCCGGCAGTACCTCTTACACCTCGGGCCAGGTATGGGCGTTTGATTCCACCGGTGCATCAATCACCCAGCGGTCCGGTATTTCCTCAATAACATGAAACCAGTTTACCTGCACTCTTCCGAAGCTGTGTGTTGCACATATTGTGCTTACAGGGCAGCAAGGCCAGTATCTCCTGGGAGACGTGAATGGGGATGAGTCCATCGATATCGTCGACGCCCTGCTTGTTGCACAATTTTATGTCGGGCTGGATCCCC
>JAFGQK010000221.1 GCA_016935735.1 Spirochaetales bacterium
GCATTGCATTAAGTTTAAGCGGTGTTGCGGATATTATGGCCGGGATAAATGGGATTGTTCAGAATGCTAAGGGAAAGAGTGATGGGGAATATAGACAAAAGACAAAGGGTGCTAATAAAGCTGATCGAAAAAATATAGATTCAGTAGCAAACAAATATAAAATAAATAGAAGAGATTTTGGAGATTTCATTGAAAGTACAAAACAGATTGAAGGCAGAGGACCAAGTGACAATTATACATATAGTGAGCTTTGCGATTTAGCTAAAGAATTTAAAGAATTAGGATATTAGAGAGGGGCTAACTTAATGAATACTGAATATTATTTTAACTTCTCAGTAAGTTTCAGAATTATGAATGCACCAGAATATCATGAAAAAATTAAGGAAAATACAAAAATAGTAGCAACACATGTCCATAAAAAAGGTGATATAAAAAGTAAAACTAACAATAAAAGGTGGGAAAATGATATTTGGATTCTAAGTTCTCCACTGCCAAAAGAATCTCAAATAGATAAACATATTGAATGGCTTTGGCAAACAATAGAACCACATATAGAATTTTTTTTTGAGTTAAAGGAGAAGAATGTAAAAATGGACATATTTTGTGGTTATAGAACTAATTGTGATAATGGAGGTTTTAACTTAGATACAAAATCTATAGAAATATTAAATAAGTTTAAAATACCAATAGGATTTTCAATTATTATAGCATAATTTTATTAAACTATAATAATTTGTTTTTATCCTAAAAAATAATTACTATATCAGATGAGCGTGGGGTGGCAAAACTCCATCCAGCCCTGTTCAGTACAGACAGGACTGAAAAATAGGGTGTGGCAAACATAGAATTATGAAGAAAATGTAAGGGAACCCTTACATAAAAATCGGTCTTTGACATAAAAGAACTACCTGTGGGCAATTCTTACCATAGTGATTTAAAATGAGTCATGATAAATTTTAACTATAAAAATGATTAAGCTGCTTCCCTGTAATAGTGATACCATAAACCGAATAATAAATCAGTAATAATTAGCTTTAAAATGAAGCAATACTAGACATGCGTATAGTATAATGATTATAAATACACTAATAAAGTTATGAAAAAGTATACAATTTTAATAAAAAGTTATGATTTTTTATACATAGTGTATAAAAAAGTATACTGGATTGTGACAGCGCGCTGTCACAATGTTTAAGTAGAAATTATTAATTTGTCAACAAAAAACAACAGATCTGAATTACCAAACCAAATTATGCAAAAAAATCTGTGTATATCCGCGCCATCCGCGGTTTGAATATCTCTTGTAATCCGTAAAAATTAGTTTTATGACTACAACGACAACAGCAGGCTTACCTCGCAGACCGATGCAAAAGGCCAGGTCATCAACCTGGAGTACGACCGGCTGGGCAGGCTTACCTGCAAAAAGCACGGCGATACGGTTGCCGGCATCTACCTGTATGACGGTTTGGACGAAACCGGGAACCCGGACGGCGAAGACCACGGCCCATGCACCGGCAGGATTACTAAAGTGGAAAGCCCTTCCGGGAATGAAAGCTACAGGTACGACAACAGGGGCCGGATTGTTGCAGTCACCAGATCAATCAGCGGCAGGGTACGGACAGTAAGCCTGACCTATGACGAGATGAGTCGGGTGAAAGCGGAAACCCTGCCTGATGAGGAAGTACTCGTCTACACCTACGGCGATGACGGCAACCTTGAAAGCATCAATGGTGAGGAAACGTATGCGTCCGGGATAGAATACACGGCGTACGGTAAATTGAAACAGATCTGCTACGGGAACGGCATCACTACCACCTATTCCTACTACGACGACAATACCGGTGACCCGTCCAACGATTACAGAACCCACAGCTACCGGCTGCGTGAAATCAGGATTAAATAGATATGTGGGAAAAATCCGTTGAAGTATGTGGATCCGACGAGGCTGATCCCAACAGCAGACCAGCCGGATTTTTCCCAGGCTTCGTCACAGCCATCGATTGACTGGGCATGTGCACCAGAACCCATCTGGTAAATTTTATCATTTTAAGTAGTTTCTTTTTCCCAATCCTTATAAAACTGCCACAGGCGTAATACCTCGGATTTCAATTCCTTGATTTTTACCGGGAGATCTGCCCAGACTTCCGCTTTCCCTATTTCTTCTATATCCGTGGCAATAAGTGATAGTTTTTCAGCACGAAGATTTGATGCAGCACCGCGAATCCGGTGAGCTTCAAAAGTGATCTTATCCTTTTCTTTATTATCAATAGCAATCTGAAGAAGAGGGAGTTGTTCATTCAGATTTGTTAAAAAGGTTAAGAGAATTTTGAAAAAAAAGGCAATATCCCCTGCGAATTCAACCTTTATCTGGTTCATATTAACCGGGAGTAATATATTGTCCGTAACTGTTTTCGTTTCTTCTTTTTTTTCCACCTGTTCTTCTTTATAAATAATATTGTTTTTATCGAATTTACTGTAATGTAAAAGCCAGTATGTCACTTTTTCAATCAATTGCTTTTTTTGAAATGGCTTAACAAGTACATCATTCATACCTGCATCAATACAATGTTTTCTTTCATATTCAAAAGCATGTGCTGTTAATCCAATAATAGGAATATCTTCCATTTTTAAATCATTCCTGATATGTGATGTTGTTTCATAGCCATCCATTACCGGCATCTGGATATCCATAAGAATAAGATCACAGGATTTTTCCTGTAATAACTCAATTGCTTTTTTTCCGTTATCTGCAATAAGTACCAGACATCCAGTATGGGAGAGATGTACCGTAACGACCTGCTGATTCGCCGGGTAATCCTCCACAACAAGGATTGTTGCATAAATCTGAGACGGGAGAAGTTGAACGCTTCCTCTTTTTAATTCATTCTGCTCTTTTTCCGAGGATAATTCAAAGGGTATGGTGAACCAGAATACACTTCCCTTGCCCACTTCACTTTTTACTCCAATTTCACCCCCCATCAATTCGGTAAATTGCTTTGCCAGAGTGATGCCAAGTCCGGAACCACCGTATTTTTTTGTTACATAAGATTCACCCTGCTCAAACTTTTGAAAAATCACCTCCCGCTTTTCCTCTGGAATTCCGATCCCTGTATCGATTATCTGGAATTTGAGAATTACGGATTGATCTGATTTTTTTTCATAATTTTCAATAATAACAGTAATACTACCCTGATGGGTAAACTTTACAGCGTTTCCAATAAGGTTTACCAGGATCTGCCTGAGCCGGAGGGGGTCGCCCCTGATATAATCAGGAATAGTTCCCTGAATTATCATATCAAAAGTAAGTCCGGCCTCTTCTGCCATAAGTCCGTAAAAGCTTGATATTGATGAAAGAAGATCGGTAAGATGAAAGGGAATGTATTCAATTTCAAGTTTTCCAGCCTCGATTTTTGATATATCAAGGATCTGGTTTATGAGGGTAAGCAGTTTTTCCGATTCTTTTACAATCATACGTGAATATTTATGAAAGTTTTCCTGATCACCTTGCTTTTCAATTATTTCCGCAAAGCCAAGGATTGCATTAAGCGGAGTCCGCAGTTCATGACTCATATTTGCAAGAAAGATGCTTTTAGCCTGGTTTGCCCGGTTCACATCCTCCATTGTCCGTATTAAAGCCCTGTTTGTTTCTGAAAGATCACTTGTCCTGAGTGCAACCTCTTCTTCCAGTTCTTCTGAATATTTTTTCCTTTTTTCCAAAAGTGTATTCAGGTTTTCCGATAATTTCTTGATTTTGGAAAATGTATCAGAAAAACGATTATTAAGAAGTATAGCCTGGCAAAAGATAAATATAAACAGGCCGGAAGAAAAAATATGTCTGGTAAGAATAATTTCCTGTGCATAAAGAATATCATTAATAACAGTAATAAAAAGAATAATGAACCCGGTAAAAAAAACGATTGCTCCCTGCTGTTTATGTATAATAGCCCTGGCAATTATATAAAATATATATAAACTCGCAAAGCTTACCGGGATATACATAAACGTGAGAATCGTATTAAATATTTCATATGATAAAAAAAGGGTTAATGCAGCGCATATATGGATGATAAGAAATATTCCTGGAAAGTATTTCCATATTTCATCCGGGAATAAATAATATACATACAGAATGAATAATGTTACGGTACTATAATAGGAAAGAATCTCTAATCGTATTAATATCTCCCAGGGGAAATCCGGCCAGAGAACAAGGATAAAATGTTCTGTATGAAGAAAAATCCGTATTGATGCCGAAAGAGTGGCAAGACCAAAAAAAAAGGATGATTTTTCTCTTTTTTTCCCAAGGGAAAATATGAGATGATAAAGACCAATAATAAATGCCCCCCCAATAAGGAACAATTCGTATCCAAGATTCAACTCCCTGTCCTGAAGAATACTGGCCTGTGTGCCGAACATAATGGGATCAATGATTCCACCCTGTTCCATCCCGAAATTCGAAACATGAATGATAAGATCAACTGGTTCTTGAACATCAAAAAAGATAGTTTTGGGTACAGTTTTCCGGGAAGTTGTTTCTTCTGTTTTTCCCGGTATACCTGATTCTATAATAAGTTTGTCATTCACAAATAATCTGTAGGATGAGAAAATTGCCTTTACCCTTAGTCCCAGTTGATTTGATTTCCGGGGAAGATCAATATGAAGCCGGTATGTACAAAATCCTTCATCTGTAAGATCTTTCCCCTGAATTGCATTTCCTTTCCAGAGACCAGGAACCGGCAAATATGTTTTCTGTGGTATGGTATTATTATAGAAATCCTGATATTCCAGAAAATCCCCCCAGTAACACTCCCACCTGCCGTTCAAATTAAACTTTGACCTGGAATAATTGCTCCAGACAGATAAATCAAGATACCCATCTTGTATTTGAGGAAAATCTTTCCCGGAAAAAGATAGTGAACAGGTAACTGATAATAAAAAAAATAAAAAGAAAAACAGTAAAATAAAGGAATTTTTGATTATTTTTTCCTTTCTTTTTTGTATCCCTATCATTCTATTCCCAATAAATACCCCAAAACATAGAATATTCCATTTTAAGTATATTGTATCATTCATTTTCATGAGTATCAAGATAATTCATATTCCGGTGTTGGAATTTTATTTTATGGGCAGGTGGAAACCTTGCATAATTCATGTCTATCAAAAGAAAAATCTTGAAAAATAAGAAAATGATACACTTTAATACAAAAAATGAATCACTTCTCTTTATATAATCATGTATTATAAAGTGTAAAAGAAAATTTTTGAAGTAATCATTATATAGAAATGAAAAAACGAATACATTCATTTTATCTAGATTTTTTTTTCTTTTCTTCGATATACAATATTAGCATACAAAACAGGTAAAGGGGCGATCTCTTGATAAAAGGAAAGTATTTTTTATTTGAAGAAAAAAACAGAAAAGGAGTAATGAAAATGACACAATGTAATAAAGGTGTTATGAGAGTATTATGAGGGCTAAACTTGAGCAGGAAAACGAATCACGTACACAGATAACAATCCAGACAGATGTCCAGCCAGTGCATCCGCCACGTATGGAAACCGGAACAACCACCCCTACTCTGGTTACATCAACTGCAACACCCGGACCGGGAACACTGGGTGATTGTAATGAAGATGGGAGTATTGATATTGTCGATGCCCTTCTTATTGCCCAGTATTATGTAGGTTTTACCACATCATTCTGTTAATGAATGGGTGATTAAGTTGTTATATAAAAATAGCAGGAATGGAAGATAAAGAATAATTTTTCCATTCCTGCTCCGGGAAATGTTTTTTCCCGTCGGGTAACACGGGAAAATTATAAAATATGTTTTGAAAGGAGTTTGTTATGGTAAATAAAAAAATTGTTGTCTTCGTTTTTTTAGCATTACTTGTAGCATTAACAGGAAATGCACAATTATCAGAGGCTATCAATTTCTTCTCATACAACATCTGTGGCACAGGCCAGACAGTTTCCTGGAGAGGAAATTGTCATACTTCAGATAATCCCGCAGGGGGTTATCATGATGCGGGTGACCATGTAAAGTTTAATTTACCTATGGCATTTTCCGCAGCAATGATGTCCTGGGCAGCTTATGAGTACGGAGCTTCCGGGGTATCCACTCCTGTCAGCAGAATTTTGTCTTACCTGAAAAGCTGCGGCACCGGGGGAAGTATCAAGTACCAGGTTGGAGATCCCGGGGCAGATCATGGGTACTGGGGTCCTCCCGAACAGCAAACGGGGAGCCGGCCTACTGCTACAGGGAGTGCAGTCTCATGCGTACAGGCAGGTACTGCTGCAGCATTAGCTATTGCTTCGGTTGCAGGGGTAAGCGGTGGAGATATGAGTGCTGCCCGTTCTCTTTTTACTGCTGCTGAAAATGCAAAGAGTGATTCCGATTATACCGCGGCCAATGGATTTTATTCATCCAACAGCGGGTTTTATGATGAACTCGTTTGGGCCGCGATCTGGATTTATCTTGGGACAAATGATACGACGTATCTGAACAAAGCAGAACAATATTTTGAAGAATTGAACGATGATTATCAATGGACACATTGCTGGGACGATGCAAGATATGGGGCTATTATCAAACTCGCACAAATCACCCAAAAAGAGGTATACAAAACCTTTATTGAAAAACACCTTGACTGGTGGAATGGTGGGGGAATCAATACCACCCCGGGTGGGTTACCTCATCTTGATTCCTGGGGATGTCTCCGGTATGCCTCTGCCGCCGGCTTTTGTTTGAAATTATGGGCAGATTCCGGTCTTTGTACATCAAGCAAAGTATCCGGGTACAAGGCACTGGCAAGTAAGATATTAAACTACATTAAAGGAAGCAACCCGCAGAATAGAAGTTATATTATCGGTGTCGGGAGTAATTTTCCCAAATGCCCCCATCACCGTGCAGCGTGTCCGAGTAAAACATGTCCCTGCGAATATACCCTGACAGGTGGTCTTGTCGGTGGGCCGGATTCAAGCGACCAGTATCAGGACAGTATCGATCAATATCAATATTCCGAGGTAGCACTCGATTATAATGCGTGTCTTGTTGCCCTTATTGCCAGCCAGAGTGGCGGTTCTCCTCCAACATATCAACCGACAACTCCCCCTACCCCTACCCCATCCCCCGGACCAACTGCCCAACCGGGAACCGGAAACGGCTTAAAAGGGGAATATTATAATGGTACCAGTTTCGGGACCCTTGTTCTCACACGGACTGATCCTGTTATTGACTTTAACTGGGGCGGCAATTCACCGGATTCCGGCATTAACAGTGACAGCTTTTCTGTTCGATGGACAGGGGAAATAGAACCCGTTTATACGGATACGTATACAATTTATGAAAATTCAGATGATGGCGGACGCGTGTATATCAATAACCAGGCTGTTGTAGATCGATGGGAGGACCATGCAGCAGAAGAATATACAGGAACCATCAGCCTGAACGCCGGACAGAAATACAGTATCCGGGTGGAATACTACGAAAGCAGTGGGGATGCTTCCATGCAGGTGTCATGGTCAAGCACCTGGCAGGAAAAGGAGATAATTCCCCAGAGCAGGTTATATTCAGAATCGACGGAACCAACACCGGAGCCGACAGATATCTCCACACCGACACCGACACCAATAGCTCCTACAAATCCTCCTACCAATCTGGGGGATGTGAATGATGATGGTTCAATTGATATTGTTGATGCCCTGCTTGTTGCCCAATATTATGTCGGATTGGTAAGTATTGACATATCCAGGGCAGATACGAACTGCGACGGGACTGTTGATATCATCGATGCATTGCTTATTGCACAATACTACGTTGGTCTTATATCAGAGTTTTGTTGATTTCAGGAACAAAAGGTATTTATTGCTTTTTGTTCATTCAGTTGTTTTTACTCCTTATTTATCACTCCCGGGTGTTTACTCATCCGGGGGTTTTATATAAAATATACAAAGAGAATAAGAGGTAAAAAATGAAAAAGAGAGGAAAAATTTTCTTAACACTGATCACTGTAATGATTATTCTTGGTATTGGAAGTACAGATCTTGTAGCCAATACAAAATATGGAAGATTAACCGGGGTGAACTGGTTTGGATTTGAAACATCAAATTATGTGGTTCATGGAATCTGGACAAGAGATTATAAATCAATGTTACAGCAGATCGCTGATCTTGGGTTTAATTGTATCCGGTTGCCGTGGTGTAATGAAATGCTTAACAAGACCCCCGATAGTATCCAGATTAATGAGGTAGGGGTAGATGCCTATACAGGGGAAACAGGATTGAACCTTGATCTTGAAGGTTTAGACTCCCTTGGAGTCATGGATGCGATTATAGAGGAAGCCGGAAACCAGGGTTTATATATTATTCTGGACAACCATTCCAGGGCCGCAGGCGGATATATGAACGAGACCCTCTGGTATACGGACAGCTGTCCGGAAAGTAAATGGATTTCGGACTGGGTTTCCATGGCAAACCGGTACAGGAATTATTCGAATGTGATTGGTGCAGATTTGAATAATGAACCGCACGGGTCAACAGGCTCGGGAATGAAACCCCCTGCTTCCTGGGGTTATAAGGTAAGCGGGTACGGGGATACGGACTGGCGGGCAGCTGCAATAAGATGTGCCAACAGCGTATCGAGTGCAAATCCAAACTTATTGATAATTGTTGAAGGTGTAGAAGAATATCCCGAAGGCCACGGATACTGGTGGGGCGGAAATTTGAAAGGAGTAGCTGATTATCCAATAAGCGGGATATCCAACCTGGTGTATTCCCCTCATGAATACGGGTCTTCTGTTCATCCGCAAACCTGGTTTTCCGATCCGAATTTTCCCAATAATATGTTTGCGATCTGGGATGAACACTTCTATTTTATTAAAAAGCAAAATATTGCACCCCTGCTTTTCGGGGAGTTCGGGATAACCGATTCTGCCGCAGCAAGTCCCGGGTCAACGGATTATGTATGGTTCACCACTTTAATGGGATATGTAGGCAGTGACTGTTCATGGACATTCTGGAGCTGGAATCCCAATTCAGGTGATACAGGAGGAATACTTCAATCAGACTGGGTAACGGTGCATCAACCCAAATATAATCTCATTAAACAATATTTAGGCGGGGGTGGGCCACAGATCACTCCGCCGCCGAGTACTCCAACGCCGGTATTAACAGAACCCCCTACTCCGACACCGACAGATCTTTCTACCCCTACTCCGACAAATATTACCGATAATTTAGGTGATGTTAATTCTGACGGTTCTGTTGATATTGTGGATGCATTACTCATAGCCCAGTATTATGTAGGACTTAATCCATCACCTTTTGATACATCGGTTGCTGATACGAATTGCGATGGAAGCATTGATATTGTGGATGCTCTTTTAGTAGCACAGTATTACGTAGGTCTTGTAAACGGATTTTGCTAAAGCTGGTAATGATGGGTGTAAAGCTGTTTATGAGAACTTAAGTCGATGGACTGAGCAGCTTTATTGTATTTATACTAAAAGCAGCTTATCCTATATTTTTTTCTCCTTTTTTAATTGAAAAAGGCAATGTCCTTTCTGTTTTAATAGAAAGGACATTGCCCATATTTTCTGAAAAAGCGGTGTGGAATTAATATTCAATATAAGAAATACTCATAACGTCTTAAGAAGGTTAATATGGCAGCTATTCACCTCTGCATTTTTCCTCTGCCCATTTGTTTAAATCCTCCGGAATTTTTATTTCATGAAGTTCGAAGTAACGTGATGCTGCTTTTTTTAATTCTTCCTTTTTCCCCTGTCTATAATATATTAAGGCGAGGAAAAAATAAGCACCAGGATAATCCTTATCCACTTTTTGAAACATGATATCTATCATTTGATCGTATAGCTTTGAATCGAATAAAATCCTGAAATAAGTAGACCAGATTTCATCAAATGAAGCATAGGTAATATCGACATTCAGGTAAGCAAATTTAAAGTATTCAACTGCAAGTTCATTTTGTTTCAGGAGCTTATAGACATGGCCGGAATAGTATAAAACCAGAGGTTCTTTAGGATATAACTCTTCGACAATCTGTAAATAATAAAGTGCAGTTTCAGGTTTGTCATAGTTCAGGACAAATTGCATGCCATAATTCATGACCAGTACCGGTTCCAACTGGGCAGCTTTATACACTTCGCTTTTTGATTTTTCGTAATCCTCCAATAATGCTAATACTAATGAATAATTTAAATGAATGATCCCGGAATCCGGATTCAACTCCAGGCCTTTTTTTACATAGGCTAACGCTTCATCTGTTTTTCTTTGATTGATCTTTATAGAGCTTAATTCTATATACGGATTAAAATAGTCTGGATCAATAGCCATGGCCTGCTTGTAATAAATCTCGGCATTTGTGTAATCTCCCATATTAAAGTAATTCTGTCCTATATAATAGTATAATTCTTTACTCTTGCTTTTCTTTGCTTCAAGTTCCAATAATACTGCAAGTGATTCTTTATAGTCTCCCTTTTCATATAATGCTATTCCTTTTTTAAATTCAAAACTATTACTCTGGGAAAAAATCATGGAAGGTAATAAAAGTAATAAAATAATAAACGTATTCTTCATATATACTCCTTAAAAAGGATTTTTTCTCTATTTACATTGTACTGGTTTTATTTCTTATAATGCTGGAATTTCATCTTTACCGCTACTATATCACAATAGAGATATAAAAACAATCCCCTGCATCAACATATCAATATAATTCTTTCTTACTAACAGATTAAAAAAAGATAAATTCCTCTATTCAAATCAGGTAAATTTTGTTACTTAATATGTTATTTTAACAAGATTTTAAGCAAAATAGATAAACGTTGGCCGCCAGGTTAATGAGACCAGTATAATAAAAAGAACCTGGATAGC
>JAFGQK010000222.1 GCA_016935735.1 Spirochaetales bacterium
AGAACATACTCCTTTCTTTGCAGGCTTACCTGTAGCAATGCCCCTTCGCTCCTCCAGGGTTATGTTGTCCCTGATTTCTTCACTACTATGGGCATCTCTGACTCCTCACTCCTTCCTTTATTCATTTCGCTTTGCTTATAGTATCAAGTTAAGGTTGACATCCTTAAAGGCTGAGGTCTCCCACGTTCACCTAATAACCGTTTGTAAACATGCCATCAGTCTTAACCCCGGCAGTCCTGTATGGTGCTTCTCGCCATTCCTTCCCATACAGTGGCAGGATTCACACATATCCGATAGTCTCTCCAACTGCATAGGCTTAACGAGGCTTGTCTGTTCGCTTTCGCTACGGCCTGTTTACTGTTCCAAAGAGCTTCAACCAGATTTGTCACCAACCTGGTTGTCTTTTTCACTTCCGGCTGAATGGCAAATTGGCCGGACTGGATTCCCACCAGTTTGTATATCAAGCGCCTCGTGGCGTACCCGATTTAGCGGATTAAGAAATTAAAAAATCTGTCTCAATCCGTGTGATCCGTTGTTAAATTTCTCTTTTTCTTTAATTTTTCTATGTCACCGGGAATTGCTGTTCAACAGTACGATTTACAGGTCAGGTTTTTGCCTATCAGCAGTTGTTTTCTGCCACAACAATTATATCATTTGCAAATTTTTCAATAGACAGACGATTTAATATCCCGGTCAACACTCTTGAAAGTAAAAATTCAGCTTTTGTTCCAAATAGTGTGTTTATAATAAGAAAATCCGCATAACCGTGCTGTTTATGGTCGAGTAAAGTAAACCCGTTTGAATGCAGCAATTTCCTAAACCGGGACAAACTGTATCTATTAATCGAGACCTTATTATACTTACTATTCAAGAAAGCTGTGAGACCGAAGAAATTCGAGAACCTGAATTTCGCCGGACCTGAACAAACCAGTATTCCTCCCGGCCGGATAATCTTTTGAAAAATCTTTATTATTTTTTGTTCGTCCTTCTGGTACTCAAGGAAACCCAAAGCCAGGACCGCATCAAAAGAATTTTCGGAAAAATCGACATCAACTAAATTCCCGGTCGAAAAAATATATTTTGATGTATCGATATTGTTTTGAGAAAAATTTTGTTTACACAGATCGATCATTCTGGAAGAGATGTCAATGCCGTGTACAAAAAAACCCCTTTGCACCAGGTCGAGTCCGGTAATACCGGTACCACAGCCCGCATCAAGAACCCTGGCCCCGGGCTTTAAGAAGGCGGATAAAAAATTTATGGAGATAATTTTACGATTATACAAAACGACATCATTGGGTCTTTTAAACTTATGGTAAAGGTCTTTCCATAAATCGGCATTTATATCAAAATGGCTTTTGACTGAATCCATATGAGTTTTTTTATTCATCATCCCTGTCGGATCCTCCTTGAAAAAAAGATTACCCGCTAAAATCCTGCGTACCTTACCTGCTATGTGAGGCCAAATTGCTTTTAAATTTCTTTAATGCCCCAAGGTAATCTCTGTATAATTCCTGATACGTATCAGAATCCCAATAGCAGAAAGCCTCGGCATGGCCGTTTTTCACGGGATCTATATAGAGTGTATAATGAAGGGCATTACGATAGTTGCATAAATTTATATAATTTACCATTTTAAGGGGTGTTGTATAGTAACTCAGCATTTTTTTCTTTTCAGTAAAACAGGTGGATATATCAACAATGTAATTGGGAAAGGGAATATTGTCCCATACTTCATAACCGGCAATATTTACCTGAAAATCAGATAATCTTTTAAGGGATTCGGCTAATACCGTATTTGCCGTAAAATGGTCAAAATGGTGATCGAAAAAGGAGGGGAGGTAGATCACCCCGGGCCGGAGATCTTCCAGTACGCGGATCATCCGGGAAACAGTCTCTTCATCATTTGTCAGACGGGTATCTTCTATCGGCCAGAATATCTGTTTGATACGGTACCATTTGCTCATCGATTCCGCTTCCCTGCGGCGGATTTCAATCATTTCCTTTTTTGAAAAACCTAAACCGGAACCATCATGTCTCCCGTCTGTTAAATATAAAACCGTCACATCACTCCCGGCCTCAAGATACTGGTGGAGAACCCCTCCCATTCCTATAACCTCATCATCGGGATGGGGGGCAAGGATTAAAGCATTTTCCGCTGATATTTTATTCAGAACAATATTGTTTTTGTCCAGGTACAGACCTTTTGAGTGAAGATGTTTCAACAAAGGCATCAGCTCGGGAGGGACAAGTTTGCTGATTATTTTTTTGACACGGTTTTTTACTTTGTTAAAAAAACCAGCCATTAAATAGTTCCTTCCCGTTTTACCATATACATTGATCCCGGCCACCTCAGGGGTGTTAACCGGGGACATTTCTCCTTTAATTTCTCATAATAATTGGAATGCAGAAAGTTCAATGCCCCGAGAATTTTCCAGCGGCTGTTAAACGTGAGGAATGCTTCCAGCAGGTACTGCTCATTCCAGAACTTGACCTCCCCGATGACCCATTGTTCCGGGTAATCCTTCGGGGTTAAAATATCATGAACATGAACAATCACACCGTTATTTAAAACCGGTAATAATTCAAGATATTCGAATAAAACATCCCCCTGGGGACGTATTACATGAGAGGAGTCAATGAAAAGAATGTCGTCGTTCTCCAGTTTATTGAATATTCCTTTATTAAGATCCTCTGCCATTTCACGGATTACTGTAATATCCAGTTCCTCCAGCCACGGGACTTCATAGGGTTCTATACAAATATGTTCACACCGGTATTTTTTATCTTCTTCCTTGTTTTTATTAAGGGCCAGGATCGCCATTTTCGTCGAGTAGCCGCACCCGATTTCCACGATTGTTTTCGGTTTTTTCAACCTGATCAGATTATACCAGTATTCCGCATCCCCGGACTCAAAATAATCATTATTAAAATGAAAAGATTTTTCATCATAATAATCATCCGGTATATTTTCAAATTCCTCATTATAATGAAATTGATTTAAAAGGGAGAGTTGTTCTTCTATATTCCAGTCGATTCCCGGCAGGGGGCGGCTTTCGGAAAGCGGCCTTTTTAATTTCCTTTTATCAAAAAAAGGTTCATAATAATGATTCCTGACAGGCATTACCCCGATTGTCATCAATGTTTTTTTACACAGGTTCAATCTGTTGTTTTTAAACCCGATCAGTCGGACCACCAGCATGAAAAGAGCCGAAATAAATACAAAGGGGAGCAGTAGTATATCAACGATTTTTAATTGAACAATTCCTGTCAGGGTTTTAACCATAAATTTTTTTATAAGCCAATTTCTTTTTATTTTATGCAACCGCCTGTCCGGCGGCCTGTTTTCTTTCTTTTTCATTTATCCTCTTTTAAAATAACTATTACCTGTCAGGGATTCCCTCATTCGGCTTGCTTTTCCTGGTAACCTTGCCATTCTTGTATAGAAATCTTTTTACGATCGATAGTAAAAAGCCGCTGCCGTAACTCAGGTGTCCTAAAAAAACGGAGAAGGCAATAAGAGGGCTGACAAGTAAATCCGCAGAAACCGACAAACTGCTGCCCAGACAGATTATGAAATATAACCCGAGACCAATTAAAGAAATTAACCGAACCGCTGGGAAAAAAATTACAAATACCATAGAAGACAACAGAAAAAGTACAAATAGTGAAGGAGCGATATAATAAACGGATTTCAGCGCTCCATCGACAAACAGCGACCCCTTGTCATAGCCGTAATTAAAAAATTGATGTATGAAAGGCTTCACCAACCGCCTTCTGTGATGAAATACGATAACATCGCCGGCATACAATATTTTATGTCCCCGGGTTATTATATCCGAACAAATTTTTGCGTCCTCCCCGGTAATAAGGTTCTCGTCAAACCCGTTTGATTCGAGGAATCTTTTTCTTACGATCAAATTGCAGGTCGGTAGTTCATTGGAAAAATGATTTCTTACTATTTTATGACGTACTGCACCGGCCCCGAAAGCGATTTTCTGCGCCATTACATAACCGGGTATTCTCCGCAACAGTGGATCTTTCTCCGGTGTCAGATTCGGACCCCCGACAGCATAAATATCCGGGTCCTCAAAATATTTAATACAGTTTTTAAGCCAGTCAACCGTTGGAAAGGCATCCGAATCAATAAAGGCAATGAGCTTTGCATGGGCTGGAACATTCCGTATCCCGATATTCCGTTTTACCGGGATTGTCGCCTTTCCGGTAGGAATGATCTTTATCCTTTCATCTTTTACAGGGAAATCGCATTTTTCATCGGGCAGAAGGATTATGGTAAAATTCCGGTAATCCAGTTTCAGGCAATGGATGACGCATTCTTTCAGATATTCATCAATGCTTTTAAAAATAATTATAATATCTATACGGACCGGCATATTCCTCTCTTTATGCTAAATTTTTCATTTTTATCCATTTATCCAGGGGCAATAAAAGCAGACAGACTAATATCGGGAGATGGGCCGCGGAAAAAATCAGGGTTTCCGTAAATGAAGGATAATGGCCGATTACTATTTTTATATGATTGGCATACTGCAGCGTTCCCGGTATTTCGACAGGATTGATGATAAACCACATGAAATCAAGAAAACCGGAAAAAAGGACAATAATACCGGATAGGGAGATTTTAATGCAATTACCCGGTGTTCCTCCCCCAAGCCTGTAAGCCAGGCATATACTTATAAGAATCGACGGGAAGATCAGCACCCAGATCAATGTATATAATTCCATCTCGGCGTTCGGCAGGTGTTGCGGTATAGCCACATAGGCAAAATAAGTGATCCGGGGGATTAAATAACCTAAAAAGATGAAAGCGGGAAAAATCAATAACAGATAGCGGTGTTTGAATTTATTGGGAAAAAAAGATATCGCTAATGTTACAAACAAAAACATTATGATCTTGAATAATACCTGCCAGACAGAATCGATTTCCGACTTATGGGGCATAAAAACCCATATAATGACAAATCCGATCAAACCGATAAATCCGCAGATTAACCATAAAAATTTTACAACCAGCTTTTTAATCATAGCATCCAGCTCCTAAAGTGAAAAAAATGTCCTTATTATTAAACAGTGATCATATTACTCTTCTGTAATTGCTTAATAGACATTCTTACAGGAGTCTCCTTGAATCATCAATGTCTGTTTATACCAGCTTATAATACATTATTGTTTATTCCCGCGCAAGTGTTTTTTTATATACCTTAATTTTACCGTGTTTTTATCTTTTGAATTAACCGTTTAATCTCTGCCCACCCGGCCGGGAAGATTAACCCGAGATTGAGTTTTAAATATTTATTGACAAAAAGGATTCCTATACACATGCCTGCCGCTATTGTCAGTATATAAATGACGGCAACCGGTTCAATTGTTTTAAATATATACATCACCGAGATAATACCGGTGGTATTGGTTAACAGCATAATCGTTACTTTGATAAAATCATACCGGGGGCGGTTTATACTGTTTAAAATCGCCCCACCCAGGCGGTCAATAGTCAGGAAAATTATATATAACAAAAATAATCTGAATATAATAATACATTTTGCTACCTCGGAATAACCGCTTCCTGCAAAAATATAAATAATGGGTTTTGCAAATACACAGGACAGAATAAGTCCCGGAATAAAGAGAATCAATAATACTCCTGTATAGCGGTAATATATATCAAGAATTCTGCCATAATCCTTCTCCGCCGTTGCTATTAACATTTTATTGTACGCAACCATAGCAGCTGCTTCCAGGGGAATACTGAAAATGGCGATTAATTTAAACGGTATACCAAACAGGGCTTCATCCAGTTTTGATAATATGACCCCGATCAGTATGACCGGCAGATTTCTCAGTAAAATACTACTAATGTTGCTCCCCAGTGAATATATACCGAAATTATGCAATGCCGTCATTGTCTTTTTTTTAATATTTTTCATTAATGAGATTCCTGAACGGCCGGAAAACAGGGCCGCCAGCGAAGCTAATCCCAGTGAAACAGCATAAGCGGCAAAAACGGAATTAACAGGGAGTTTTAAAAAAAAACAATTTAAAATCAGAAAAATAAAATAGGGAATATTACACGCGGATTGAAAAAGGATCATTTCAAGAAATTTATTTTGCGACTGGAGTTGGGATTTCAGATTATTCAGTGGTATCGAACAGAGTAATATTAATGGACAAAAAATAATAAAGTTGAAGAAGATTGAAGACCTGATCAAAGGAAAAAAGATCAATAACAAAATACCGCATATGAGGGAAATACAGACAGCTCCCAGGATATTGAGAAGCCATATCGAACCTGTTACCGCCTTTTTTTCCTCATCCGATACGGCGGCCCCGGAGAACCGGATGAGAGGATAGTAAACATATCCGTTCATAATATTATCAATGACAGCGATACAGGTAAAAAAAAAGACAATTTCTCCAAAAACCGTCTTCGGATAACTGCGGATCAAAATAAAAAAATTCCCTGCATCAAAGACTGCATAAAAGAATATCCAGAAAAGAGATAATAAATTTTTATTTTTTAAAATTTGTATTATTCGATTTTTCTGTTTCAATTTTTTTCCCGGTGATCTTTTTTTTCTTCGTTCTTATAAAAAAACATCCTGGCCAGGAAAAAGAGAGATCGAACAAATTCAAGACAAAGCTGAATATACGGAAACAATAAATAATAAAATTTTCTTTTTATAAAAAATTTCTGGATCCACCAGAAATAAAGCACCTGGGGGAAAAGGGTCAGATAGGGAAGTATGAGCAGGGGCTGGAAAAAAACCACCGTCATAAGGCCCAGTATCATAAAAATCGGAAAGGGATAAACCGGAAGAACGGCTTTATGGGTTTTTATTGTAATATATTCAAATTCCGTTGATTTGATCGTTCTTTTTATCAGGGCGATTAATGACGTCTCATTTTTATGTTTGACAACCGCTTTTTTTGCGAATAAAAATCTCTCCCCGGGGTAGGCCGCTTTCAGCCGGTGGGATAAATCGATATCTTCACTAAAGAGTATCTTCTCATTATATCCTTTGACCGTTAATAATTTTTCTTTCAGGAATGAGCAATTCGCTCCATACAATTCGGAGACATATTCCGTATCGGTTTTCATATCTATTGCCGTACATCTGAATTTATTAATGTAAAACAGCATGGCCCCGAAAATGCTTGCGTTATTTATTTTCTTCGTCAGCAAAGGATTCCCATATCCGATATTCAGCATATAATTTGAGATAATTGATTTTGTATCCTGGGCAGTTATCAGTCCTCCGATGCCCAGAACCCCGGGCATCTGGTGATACCTGGTCAATTCTTTAAGCCAGCCCGATTCCGGTATACAATCATCATCCAGGTAGACGATGATTTCTCCTTTGCTTAAGGACAGGCCCCTGTTTCTTGTATAGGGAATACCGGAGTTTTTTTCGTTACGATAATATTTCACCGGATACCGGGATGCAACTCGATACGTGTTATCGGTTGAACCGTCATCTACTATAATAATCTCATGCTCCCCGGTGGGGAAATCGAGTTTCAGTAAAGAATCCAGGGTGTCTGAAAGAATTTCCGACCTGTTATATGTGCAGATAATGATACTTATCGTTTTATTAGTTAAATTCATTGAAAGTCCTTAGATATCACAACCACCATATACCTTAAAACTATATAAATTGTCAAGCAATTCTTAATCGGACAGGGATTGCCCCAAGAGCTAATGTTGCAGGAATTGTATTTATGTGCTATAAATAAATGGGTATGCATAAATTCCCCTCAGAACCGGCTCTTTGAGTAGATCCTGATTTATACAGATTTATCTTGCGTTATTCATACGGATATTATATTATATTGAAGCTGGAGATAGCCCGGGAAGCTGATTATATTGATTGAAGCTATTTTGAATCGTGTCATATATAAAAAACGGATAAGGTGATTTATTTATTTACTTATTAGCTTTGGAGAAAAAAAATGTGTGAAAAAAATGATATTGAGTTATCAATTATTGTCCCGGTATATAATGAATCCGAAACAATTACATTGTTTCACGAAAGATTGATAACGGTTTTGGAACAGTTATCAAAGTCATTTGAAATTATTTATATCAATGACGGTAGTTCGGATACTACGCTGGAAATCCTGATAAATCTGTATGTATTTGACAAGCATATAAAAATTATCAACCTGTCAAGGAATTTCGGCAAAGAAAAAGCCCTTACTGCAGGCATTGACTATTCTTCAGGTCAGGGGATCATCCCCATTGATGCGGATCTCCAGGATCCTCCGGAGGTAATAATCGAATTGGTAAAAAAATGGGAAGAGGGTTATGATATTGTAAATGCAAAACGGATAACACGAAAGGGTGACTCCTTTATAAAAAAAATCACAGCCAGGCTCTTTTATAAAGTTATAAGATCATTTTCGAAGATGGATATTCCCGACAACACCGGTGATTTCCGATTAATCGACCGTAAGGCTGCCGAGGCTTTAAAACGTCTCAGGGAATATCACCGGTTTATGAAAGGATTGTTCAGCTGGATCGGATTTAAACAAACGACTGTCCTGTATGAACGGGCTCCCCGGTATGCGGGAAAGACAAAATGGAATTATCTCTCCCTGCTTAACTTTGCGATAGACGGGATCACCTCATTCAGCCATGTCCCTCTCCGTATTTCCAGTTTGATCGGGGTTATTGTCTCATTAATAAGCTTCGGGTTCGGTATTTATTTTGTATTTTGTATCCTGATTTCCGGGAATCAAATGCCCGGTTATTCCACTCTGATTATCATAATTTCCTTTTTATGCGGTGTTTTACTCATGACAAACGGGATCATGGGAGAATATATCGGAAGAATTTATAATGAAACAAAACATCGTGATTTATATATTGTCAGAGATATTTTTGATGCCGAGGCTGATGCTGATGCTGAAAACGACACAACAAAGGTGTATTCAGGGAATTTGAATAATACTGTTTTAAGGAAGTAACATGAAAACAAGCATCATCATCACAACAATGGGCAGGAGATCTCGATTGGCTATTGTTCTCAAAGCCCTCAAAAACCAGGTTGATGAAGAGACGGAGGTTGTGATTGTCTTTGACGGCCATTGCCGGGATGACATAGAGTCCTTTACTAAAATAGAGCTGAGTTACAGACCTGTTACAGTTTTCCTGGGAAAAAACGGGGGACGTTCTGCTGCAAGAAACTGTGGAATAAAAAAATCTTCCGGTGAACTTTTTATCTTCCTTGATGATGACAGGGTTCCCGGACCGGATTTTGTAAAAAAACACCGTGAGGCCCATCAGGAAGATTGTGTGGTAATCGGGGGACGCAAGGAGGTCCGGGTTCCCGAGGATGTGCTTGAAAAGATGAGTGAGAAGGATATCACTCGTGATGAGTATAATAGACTTTTTACCAGGGCGGGCTTTGAATCAAGTGATGTTTTATTAAAAAGAATTTTTTATATTCTCCCTTTCCAGTCTCTTCGCTGCCTCGGTTTTACAACCGGAAATGCTTCTGTAAAACGTGCTGATATTGAACGGGCCGGATTATTTAATGAGAATTTCAAGGGATGGGGTTATGAAGATACTGAAATGGCTTACAGACTTGCGAAAAAGAAGATAAAACTCGTACGGAAACCGTCAATATTAAATTATCACCTGCTTCACGATTTTGATCTGAAAAAGCGTTTTAAAGAGGAATTTCGCAATCATCTCTACTTTTTTCAATTGATTAAGAGAAATGCGCTTTTAAAAACTGTTGTGTTTCTTCTCTTTTTCCAGTTCTTTGCCCGTTTGATATTCTGGAGATTGTATTTCCGGTTTACAAGGTAAAAATAGACAGGAATAAAATGCATATGATGAATTCAAGCAATGGTATAAAAAAATTAATGAGTTATTACTTTACCCGGAAGCCGGCGCTGCTTGTCTATTTTATTACAAAACGGTGCAATGCCGACTGTTTATTCTGTTTTAATAAAGGGAAACGGGAAAATAAAGAGCTCTCTATTGATGAAATAGAGAAGATAACAAAGTCCATGTTTCCTTTGTACTGGCTTTTAATTTCCGGTGGTGAACCTTTTTTAAGAGATGATCTTGACAGAATTATCGGGATGTTCCGGGAGAATGCGGGTGTTAACTACACCCAGATACCAACCAATGGCTATTTAACGGAAAAAATTGTTGAGAAAACCGCTGCTATCACAGAATCTTCTCCCGGCATGAAACTCGTTATCGCAGTATCGCTTGACGCTGTAGGAGAGAAACATGACCACATGAGACAGCTTCCCGGCTGTTATGAACGGGCTGTAGAGACGATAAGGCGGCTGGCTGCTTTGAAGGAAACGACTCCTGACCTCGATGTTACAATTAATATGACCCTTTCCCATTATAATCAGGAGAAGATTATAGAATATTACGATTATTTTAAAAAAAATTTTAAAGTGGATTCTGTTAAAGTCGGTTATGTGAGAGGTGATGTTGCTCATAAGGAAGCCATTGAGGTTTCAGACGAATGCTTTAACCGGTACAGACGTTTTTTTCTGAATGAGTTGAAAAAATCCGGTGCCCGGGGATTTGTCCCCAGAATACTGCGGTCAAGAGACCGCCTTCTGAGTGATATGATATCCGATATAATTAGAACGGACAGGATGCCCCTTTCCTGTAAAGCCGGTATTCATTCATTGGTCATGTATGAAGACGGTAATATCCATGCCTGTGAGATATTAAAAAAGGCAATAGGAAATATAAGGGAGTATCATTATGATTTCAGGGAATTCTGGAATTCTGAAAAAGCAGCTGGCTTCCGAAAATGGAGAAAAACATGTGTATGTACCTATGAATGTGCTCTGACGACTTCCATTCTCTATAATCCAAAAAGTATTATGAAGATCTTTTTTTCTTCCTTACACCCTTAAGGGTGCCATTACCTCGGCTATAAAATCGAGTGCATTAAAAGTCCTGAAATCTTCCTTGAAATAATCATTATATTTTGGTGTCTTAAATAATACCTTTCCATGAAAAGGCTCGTATTTTATTTTCTCTAAAGAAACAGGACACCTGGCTATGTATTGAGCCAAATTTTCTTTTGCTTTATCGTTACTTCCAAATATTCTTACACTGTTATCAATTGAAAAACATGAATTCTTCCAGCACAAGAGATTTTAAGCAAAATTTTCATTTATTAATTTTTTATCTACAAAATGTTTCATAAGCACGCGCAGGCGGGCTTATGCACGGCAGATGAGAGTCGTGTAGAAATCCTGGCGAAGCCATGATTTCTGCACGCACAAACAAGTCTGCTTCCTGTTCTGTTAATGGATTCAGATTATTTTCCCCGGAGGAAATAAACGGAAGTGAGAATTGAAAAAAACAGTATCCATTCTTTTTGTCAATCTTTATAAGGACTCTATTATACTTATCTCTGATATTACCGTATGCCCTGCTACCGAGTACAGGTTCCCTGGAAACGTATTCAAAGAGATGATAATTCAAGTATGTATTTTCCTTCAGACTTTTCTGTTTCTGGATTTGAATTTGTGTATCTTTTTTTATTTTAATTTTCTTTTCTGTGTATATACTTATTGAATCAACCATTACTAATCCTGTTAAAGTAGGACAAAAAGTGTCCCGGAATTGCCTTGTTATACAGACTACAGAGTATTAGTAGGGGAATTGACTGGGATATTTATGGTTTTTGACGCCATTTTGGCGACAATTTTAAATAATTAGGGAAAGAGAAAAAAAACAAAGCCATTTTGACAACCTTAACAAAATAAGATATATTCTTTTTCAGGAGGAAACGAATATGCATACATTACAGATAAATTTATCAGACCCTATTTTCAATTCTATAAAAGAATACATTTCTTCCGGGTATTTCAAATCTGAAGATGATTTTATGCAAGCTG
>JAFGQK010000223.1 GCA_016935735.1 Spirochaetales bacterium
ACCTCCTTTGGAGGTGGTCCATTTCCTCCTCATTATATTTATTTAAAGGCTATGCCTTTTATATTCTTTTGATTTAGAAAAAGCCACCTGCTCCGCAGGTAGTCTTTTACTCGAGTAGTCCTGACGGTCTCGCATGCACTTCTTTTGAAAATATACTCCGGTGCGGAATGAGTGAATTATCGTATACAACGACTGCAAAATAATAAATTTTCCCGTTTTCAAGACCCGGGATCTCGAATTCCGTCACATTTCCTGCATCTACCGGAGAATCATCCTTTATGTCTTCCCTGCCGTGATAATACCCGGGTCTTTCACCATAGTATATTTCATATCCGGCAACATCCTGGTAATTGACGCTTTTCCAGGAAAGGGTTACTTTCCTGTTTCCCGGTACAGCGATAACATCCGTGGGAGGCGGCGGGGGTAAATCCGGTTCATAAACAATAGTAATACGTGAAAGTGCCGGGGAGGATGTCCGTGCCCCATCAGGAAACAGTTCCACAAGAAGCTGGATATACCGGCCTCTATTATTTTCATCAAACAGCTCACCAGGTTCAAACTGAATCCATTCAGTTCCCAGGTCATTCCATAGATGCAGGATATCGGCAGTTCTGTAGTAAAAATATATCTCTGTTTCATCGGGTTTTGAATAGACTGCTTGAATCTGTTTTAAAAAAGAACCTGTATGGTTTGTGTCAAACACCCTGGTCATTCCGCTTCCCTTTTTACCGGAATAACGGGTGCGCTGCGGCTCATCAATAAACTCCCTGCTGATGATAAATTCATCAATTAATCCTGTAAAATATTCACCGATCTTCAATTCCCCCGGCAGCAAATCTCCAATAAACGGCAGGCATACAGAACCCCCTTCTGTATACTCCTCTGTAGTATAACATACTGCCTCCGGTACACCATCAACATAATATTCAAGCAATCCTGTTGTACTGTTAAACCGGAGTATATGATGATGCCATTGACGGGGAAGCAGGGGTGTTATCCCGGTAAACTCCATAGTATAGTCAAGAGCGGATGATGGTAAGAAAAAGTTTTCAAACTCCCACCTTACTTTACGTTCAACCAGGGTGCACCGGATTGATTGATTCAGTATCCGGGAATCATAAAGCCGGGAACCGGTCCAGGAAAGAATGACTTCGCTGTCACTTAATGTAAGGGGTTTCATCCAGAACTGTAAGGTAAAATCACCCCACATTGTGCCAGGATAAAAAAGTGTGCCGGGATGAGCAGTAAGTGAAATGGTGTAGTTGTTCCGTTCAAATATACCGCTTCCTTTTCCAAATACGGAATCATGAGTATTTATCATGATTTGTTTTCCTGAAACATTGTAATTTCCTGCTTCATCAACAAGATGTGTGGAATTGAAATAAAGCAGAAGATCAGTCGACGGAGTACGATGATCCTCTGCATCATCCAGCACAAGATCAAGCATACCCCATTTCCCCTGTTTTTTTATTATATGTGTTAATGAAATAAAATCCTTCCAATTATCCTCCATCCCAAGAGTTATTTCCTGGTCAAAGCAATAGGAAAAAGAAGAGGATATGAAAAAAAACAGGATAATTAATAATCGTAGAAAATTTGTCCGTTTCATGGTTTTATGTATAATTATCGGCTATTTTTCGCTCCTGGTAAAGGGACATGTATTTTATCAGCACCACTATATGTTTATGTCGGTATTTCTTGGGATATCAATAGTAAGCTGAAAGTCCTATGTAACAATACGATATTTGACTTATTTTTTTCACTATAAAAGGTTGTTATAATTGCTAAATTATTAAGATATAGAATAAAGTAAAATATAAATGTAAAATTGGTTATAAAACATGGGAATGGAAGAGGGAATTTTAAGTAAAATTACCCGGTCAAACGGACAGGTGCTGTTTGATAATGTTATCCAGGCATCTTTAATTTCTCCATTGGTAAAATGGAGGACTTATCACTACTTTCTCCTAATGGCTAATAAATCTACCGGATAATAGTTTATTGTCCGGTAGGTTGATTACAAAGGTAAGGAAGCCTTTGATGGAGAATGATTTTTAACAAACAGACCGCGAATTCTATTGATTTGTGGTCTGTTTTATGTTATTTTAAATAAAATAGCTGAATATTAGTCACCAGGTTATATAAACCGGTATAATCAATGAGTACCTGGGACGTAGCCAGCATTATGATATTTTTAAGATTGTTTTTAAAAAAAAAATTTAAGTAAAATGAGGTAAAAAAATGTATAATGCTTTTTTAAGGTTTGTGAGTAAGTATTTCAATGTATGTAAAAAATCCGGTAACATCATATCCATGAAATCACCGGTAAAAAAGAATGTATTGCTTTTTCCGGTTACCGGCATTCTTGCCATTGTATGGTTTTTAATAAGAACCGTTCCCAAACCAGGCAGGGCGGCATATCCATGCCAGAGGATTGCAGCAGGTATTGGAATTACGTTTCTTGCCGGTATCTTCGGGTCTTTTTCCCTTTTTAAACTTTTAAAAAACATAACAAGGAACCGGTCTTTTATTACGGTACTATGTGGTGTATTACTCTGCGCAGGAGCCGGTATTATTACTTCCACCCTGGTCACTACATTTCTGTCAGAGGAATCAGTTGTGTATGCGGATTGGAATCCCGGGGACTCACCCAATTCCCCTATAGGAACAGCTAAGGGTATACATCCGGGCAGGGTTACATGGGCGCATAACCCGGATGCTACATCAGATAATCCGTCCGGCAGCTGGTATCAAACGGGAAACACGAACCAGCAGGTGGTGAACAGCATGTTCTCTGCTTCGGTAAATAATTTAACAGGAGAATCGAATAATTCTTCTGCCTGGGATGCAATATTCCGGTATTTTAACCAGGATCACGGCAAAGGAAACACCGGATATACGAATGGTGAAACAGTCGCAATAAAAATAAATACGGTGAACACATCAATGCAGAGTAAATGGGGAAGCGCGATCGATGCCTGTGGGGAAACAGTTCTTGGGATTGTTGATCAACTGGTCACACAGGCCGGGGTTCCCCAGCAGAATATCATTGTGTATGATGGCGGTATCGGAACCATCGGGGATTATGTTTATAATTGCGTGAACCAGGCATATTCCGGTGTCCGGTTCGAGGCGACTACCGGCTGGGGATCCATTGCAACGATTCAGTGGGTGGATAATGCAATCACCTATTCAGGTAATAATTCAGGATCTGCCGATTCACGGCGGGTTGCACGGTGTTTGTGGGATGCCGATTACCTTATCAACCTGGCATTATTGAAAAAACATGAAAGCGAAACTGCCGTTACCTTATGCGGGAAAAATCATTTTGGCTCGATAAAAAACTGTAGCACCATTCATGATACGATTCACGACCATATCAATGGGATGGGTAGCTATAACAGCCTTGTCGATTTGCTTGGCCACAAGGAAATCGGCGGGAAAACCCTGCTGTTCATTATTGACGGCCTCTGGGGTGCACCGTCGATAAGCGGAAATCCTGCCAGGTGGTCTGCGGCACCTTTTAATAATGACTGGCCTTCCAGCATATTTATGTCCCAGGACGGGGTGGCGATTGATTCAGTAGGCCTTGATTTCATCAATGCAGAATGGACCCTGTGGGATAATGCAGATAACTATCTTCATGAAGCAGCCAGGGCAGATAATCCTCCATCCGGCACAAATTATGACCCGGAAAACGATGGGAGCAGGCTGGAAAGTCTCGGTGTTCATGAACACTGGAACAATGCCCAGTCCAAACAGTATTCAAGGAACCTTAACTCAGGAAGCGGTATTGAATTGGTCAGTGTATCTTCATCAACCGACCCAACCCCGACGCCTTTTTCTACTTCTACACCGACCCCCGGCACTTTCACTTCTCCCCCGGGTAATGCAGGAGATGTTAATAATGACGGTTCTATTGATATTATCGATGCTTTGCTGGTAGCACAATTTTATGTTGGATTATATCCGCAAAACTTTGACCAGTCAAAAGCAGATACCAATTGTGATGGTTTTATTGATATTATTGATGCACTTTTAATAGCACAATTCTATGTCGGGCTTGTTTCATCGTTAGGATGCTAGCAGAACTGTAAAATGTTCTGATAGATATATTTTTATTACTTCCATAAATGAAGGATGTTTTTTTTAATCTTAAAAATGGTTTGGAAACATCCTTCATTCTTTTTTATGAAAAAAAGGATGTATTATATCTTTATTTATCACCGGGATTTGCTTCCACGGGTGAAAGTCCCTTGACAATAAGAAAAAACAAATATAAATAGATAAGGAAACAATAAAATCTGGGTATGATATAATAAAAATATGGAGGCAAACATTGAATTACTTTTTAACAGAAGAACAACGGATGATAAAGGATCTGGCTGCACAAATTGCCCGGGAAAAGATTGAACCAGTGGCTATTGAATATGATGAAAAGCAGACCTTTCCCCGGGATATTGTGAAGATTATGGGACAGTCTGACCTTTTTGGGGTTTTTATTCCGGAAGAATACAATGGTCTTGGGGGGGGAGTATTCGAGATGTGTCTTGTAATCGAAGAACTTTCAAAAGCATGCGGCGGTATTGCACTGGCGTATGCCGCATCTGCTCTTGGCACCATTCCCATTATATATTCCGGGAACGAAGAACAGAAAAAAAGATATCTCCCAAAACTTGCGGCCGGTGAGATCATAGCGGCTTTTGCTTTTGCAGAACCGGATACGGCAGATGATGCCACTGCAATAAAAACCCATGCAGTTCCGGCAGAAGACCATTATGTTCTTAATGGGAAAAAACATTACACAACGAATGGCGGGGATGCTTTTCTCTACACGGTTATTGCCATGACAGACTCGTCCCCTTCCGCCCTTCTTGTAGAAAAAGACACCCCGGGATTCACCTTTGGTGAAAATGAAAACAAGATGGGTATACGTGCATCATCCACAAGAGAACTTATTTTCCAGGACTGTAAAACAGCAAAAAAGAACCTCCTGGGCAAAGAAGGTGAGGGGCTTTCGATAGCCGCCAAAACTATTGACCGGTTCAAACCGGGGGTAGCTGCACAGGCCGTGGGTATTGCAGCAGGGGCACTCAATAAAGCCCTTCAGTATTCACGCGAAAGGGAACAGAGAGGACAGCTCATTTCCGAATTCCAGGGGATCCGGTTTATACTCGCAGATATGGTAACCCAAATCGAAGCAGCACGGGCTCTTACCTACCAGGCCGCACGGACAATAGATGCCGGTGAAGAGAATATCTCCGGGATATCTTCCATGGCAAAACTTTTTGCTTCTGATGCTGCCATGAAAGTGACAACCGATGCAGTACAGATATATGGCGGTTATGGGTATATGAAAGAATATCCGGTTGAAAAGATGATGCGGGATGCAAAGATGACACAGATTTATGAAGGCACGAACCAGGTCCAGAAGCAGATCATTGCACTTGAGCTTTTAAAAGAGAGTGCAGGAAAGAAATAAAATCACATATGTAAGGAGTATTTGTGAAAATTATTGTATGTATAAAACAGGTTCCGGATACAACGAATGTGAAAATCAACCCGGAAACCAATACTCTTATCCGTGAAGGGGTGGAATCGATTATTAATCCCTTTGATATGTATGCAATTGAAGAAGGAATCAGGATAAAGGAAAAGCACGGGGGTGAAGTGATCGCTCTCTCCATGGGACCACCCCAGGTGGAACAGGCTCTTAAGGAGGCAGTAAGCCTTGGGGTTGATGATGTTTATCTTCTTTCTGACCGTGCATTTGCCGGTGCGGATACCCTTGCAACAGCATATACGATTGCAGCAGGCATCCGTTTGTTAAAAGGTGCAGATATCATTTTAATGGGCAAGCAGGCAATCGATGGTGATACCGGCCAGGTCGGGCCGGGTGTTGCAGAGAACCTCGGTATTCCGCATATAACGGATATACGGAAAATAGAGTCCATAGATGATTCAGGACATATTATTGTAGAAAGATTACTGGAAGACGGGTATGTAAGGATAAAGGCGAAAATCCCGGTTATCCTCACAGTGGTCAAGGAAATCAATGAACCCAGACTCCCCTCGTTAAAAGGAAAGATAAAAGCAAAAAATAAGGAAGTGAATGTCCTGACAAATAAGGAACTTGATATTGATATGGACAGGCTGGGACTTACCGGTTCACCGACCCAGGTAATTAAAATTTTTACCCCTCCAAAACCCTCCGGCGGAAAAATCTTAAAAGGAGAAACGAAAGAGGTCGTTGCAGAACTGCTTTCAGAGCTTGTGCATGCAGGTATTCCTGTCGGGAAAAAGGAGTAGAGGAAAATGGATAGCGGAATAAAGGTAATAAAAGAAAAATGTGTGGGATGCGGGCTCTGTATAAAAGCCTGTCCGTATGCTGCAATCCGGCTTGTGGATAAAATAGCGGTTATCGATGAAAAGTGTACTTTTTGCGGGGCTTGTGTCGATGTGTGCAAAAAGTTCAAAGCCATTGTTATTACAAGAAGAACCTTTAAAGGACAAAAAATTGAAAATTATAAAGGAATCTGCCTTTATGCAGAACACAGGCATAACAAACTCTCATCTGTAGTGCCCGAGATTATTGGTGTTGCAAGGGAATTGAAAAAGGACCTGGATGTCCCTATCAGTGCAATTCTTGTCGGTCATAACATACAGCCCCTTGCAGACGAGATTATTTCCTATGGTGTTGATGAAGTGTTCTTCATCGATAATGAAAGAATCGGTGATTTTGCCGAGGATGTCCAGGCCGGACTTGTAGCAGAAATTCTTATTGAAATAAAACCGGAAATCTTTTTAGGGGGCGGAACTGTTATCGGGCGTTCCCTGCTTCCCAGGGTTGCGGCAAAACTTCTAACCGGACTGACGGCAGATTGCACTGAACTTTCCATTGAAACAGGTGAAAGGCTTCTTAAGCAGACAAGACCTGCATTCGGTGGGAATATCATGGCAACCATACTCTGTAAAAATCACCGGCCGCAGATGGCTACCGTAAGGCATAAAGTAATGAAAGCAGCAGACAGGATAGATGGATATGTGGGAAAAATAACAGAAATGACCCATATCCCGGTACCGGGAGCAGAATTAGAGGTGCTTGAATTTGTACCGGAAAAAACAGATACAGTGAACCTGGCAGAGGCAGATATCATCATATCCGGGGGAAGGGGACTCAAAGATCCGAAGAATTTCAAATTAATCGAAGACCTTGCAAGAGCCATTGGAGGAGCTGTCGGGGCATCCAGGGCGGCTGTTGATGCGGATTGGATAGCTTATTCCCACCAGGTCGGCCAGACAGGGAAAACAGTGAATCCCACCGTCTATATTGCCTGTGGTATCTCCGGGGCAATCCAACATCTGGCAGGAATGAAAGCCTCGGACATTATTATTGCGATTAATTCGGATCCCGATGCACCGATATTCGATATTGCTCACTATGGAATTGTCGGAGATCTATTCGACATTATCCCTGAAATGACAAAGCAGATTGTGAATAAATAAGAAGCATGCAATTATTTTGATATTTGAAAAGGAAGACTGTTGAAAAAGAAGAATAAACTATCCCCGGAAGATGTAAATGTAACGATTTCGGAAGAGGAAATACTCAAGTACAGTAATGAACAAAAGGAGTACGAAATTATCGGCCAGCCCCGGGCTCTTAAAGCCCTTAAAATGGGAACAGAGATCCCTTCAAAAGGATATAATATATTTGTAACAGGATTATCCGGCACAGGGAAGCGGACAGCAATAAGTAAAATTCTAAAGAATAGTAAACGTAAGAATTCAGATCTTTTAGATACTGCCTTTGTTCATAATTTCAAACGGCAGGACAGGCCCCGGGTTCTTCATTTTTCACGGGGAAAAGGAAAGGAATTCAAAGCGGATATCCATACCCTTGTTGAAAACTTAAAGCGGCTTATTAAAATAAGGCTCGAAAGCAAAAGCTTCCAGAAACAAAAGGATAAGATTGTAAAAAATCTTGAGCAGCATGAAAACCGGATTCTTTCCGAGTTTGAATTAAAACTCTCCCGGGAAAATTTCCAGATTGTACAACTGGGAGAGGGCGATGAACAGGTAACGGATATTGTTCCCCTTTACAAAGGAAAGGTGTATGATTTTGATGAACTCCAGAGTCTTGTACAGTCCGGGGAAATAGAGGAATCTTACTGGAACAAGACCAGGGAAACCTATTTCCAGTACATGGATGATATGAAGAAAATATTCAAGGATCTCCGGGCAGCGAGAATGGAAGTAGATGACAAACTCAAAGAACTGGGGATAAAAGAAACAAGACCTGTTGTTGAATCGGAAATAGAACGGTTAAAAAACAAATACAAAGATGAAAAGACTGTCGAGTATCTTAAAGAACTGGGTGATGATATTACAAAGAATATCTATCTTTTTACGATTGATGTATTAAAGAAGAATAAAACCCCTTCGTTAATACGGTATGGGGTGAATGTCGTTGTCGACAATACAGATACAGAGAATGTCCCTGTCATTTTTGAACAGCATCCTACTTATTCAAATCTTTTCGGGGCCATAGAGTCAAAAGTAGAAATCGGCGGCGAGGTAAAGACCAATTTTATGCTGGTCCGGGCAGGATCGCTTATCCATGCAAACGGCGGATTTTTAATACTTAATGCAGAGGATATTCTCCGGGAAGAGTTTTCCTGGCAGAACCTTAAAAATGCGCTTATGAGCGGGAAGGTAGAAATCCAGCAGATCGAGAGCACCACACTTATACCCGGATCGAAAATAAAGCCCGAACCCCTTGCAATTAATGTAAAAGTAATCATTATCGGAAATCCGAATCTTTATGATATTCTTTATTCCATGGATGAGGATTTCCAGAAACTCTTTAAAGTATCTGCAGAATTCGATTCAGTTATAAAGAGAACCAGGGAAAATACACAGAGGTATGTTACCTTTATTAAGCATATTGTAACAGATCATGATCTGATGGAAATCGAGCCATCCGGTATTGCAAAGGTGATTGAATATGGCATAAGGATTGCAGAACGGAAAGATTCCCTTACCACACGGTTTTCCCAGATTGCCGATATTATAAAGGAAGCAAATTACTGGGCCAAAAAGATGAAAAAAAAGCACATCGACGGAGTCGCGGTAAACCGGGCCATTAATGAAAGAAATTATCTTTTTAATCTGCCGGAAGAAAAGATACATGAGCTTATCTGTTCAGGTGATATCCTTATTTCCGTAAAAGGGAGTGCGATCGGAAGGGTGAATGGACTTGCGATATATGACAGGGGATACTATGCTTTTGGCAGACCAACCTTGATAACGGCAAGGATTTCACCCGGGGATTCCGGGATTATCAATATTGAGCGGGAATCCGGGCTTTCCGGTGAGTTTCATGACAAGGGAATCCTTATACTGGAAGGTCTATTACGAAGCAGGTATGCACGGGATTTTCCTCTTTCCATTACTGCCAGTATATGTTTTGAGCAATCCTATAGTAATATTGATGGGGATTCTGCCTCATCTGCCGAAGTATTTGCATTGCTTTCTGCAATTGCAGATATTCCTCTTAGACAGGATATTGCCGTAACCGGATCGGTAAATCAAATGGGTGATATCCAGCCGATAGGCGGTGTTTCAGAAAAAGTCGAAGGATTTTTCAAGGTATGCAGCCAGATGAAACTCACCGGCACCCAGGGAGTGATTATTCCGGTCCTGAATATAAAAAATCTTATCCTTTCAGATGAAGTTGAAAAGGCAATCGAAAAAAACCGGTTCCATATTTATGCAATATCCTCGGTGGATGAAGGGATTGAAATACTCACCGGTATTCCTGCCGGGACGAGAGGAAAGAATGGAACATACCCGGAAGGCTCAATAAATCAACGGGTTGAGACAAGATTAAAAAATCTGGCAAAAAAAGTGAAAGAATATGGGGGGAATTAAAAATGAATTCGTAAAATGTGTTGCGAATATCAACATTTATTATATAATAATATATATAAACAGCAGTATTATGTTAAATAATACAGAAGTGGTATGAAGTGGCAATTAATGTAATTGTCACTGCTTCCAATTATAAGTTTGTCACCCTGTACTCAGGCATTCTGAGTACAGGGTAACAAACTCAAGAACAGGTATGAAATATTATTCAGGTATTAAGTCAGGTAACAAGGATGCCCCAGGAAATAGGTAATGAAGAAATAAGAAGAGCAATCAGTAATTCCATTCCAATTATTATTAAAACATATAAACTTTCCCATGACACGGAACTGTATATAGAAAAAATCCTTGGGAAATTCCTCGCTGAACTTGGATATGGACGGCTTAAAAATCCGCTTTCCTATTGTTTAAAGGAACTCGCAGTCAATGCAAAGAAGGCAAATACAAAGCGAATTTATTTTATGGAGAGGAATCTGAGCATCGATAACCGTGATGATTATGACGCAGGAATGAAGGATTTTAAAGAAGATACATTAAGCAATATTAATTATTACCTGGATAAGCAAAAGGAAAAGGGATTATATATAAAGGTAGTATTCCGGACAAGAGGGAAAGCTCTCTATATCTCGGTTCATAATAACGTGGAAATTACAAAAGCAGAACATATGAGGATTTTTGACCGTATTGCAAGGGCCAGGGCTTATCAAAATATAACTGATGCATTCAGTACTGTCATGGATGTTACCGAAGGAGCGGGTCTTGGCATCATTATCCTTATCCTTATGTTAAAAAAGATCGGATTGACCGAGGATTCCTTTGAACTGGATGTTGAAAACGGGGAAACAATATCACGTATTATTGTTCCTTTTTCCGAGATCCATATTGAAAAGATGGATCTACTCACGGAAGCTGTGGTAAAGGAAATAGACTCATTACCCCGTTTCCCGGACAATATTTTATATTTGCAAAAGCTCACATCAAATCCGGATGCGGATTTTAATGAAATTGCAAGCAGGATCAAAGCAGATCCTGTCCTTACAGCAGAAATACTAAAGATGGTAAACTCCCCTATTTACAGGGTTTCCAAGAAAATAGAAAAGATTGCAGATGCCATTAAATTGATTGGTATGCGTGCCTTGAGGAACAACCTTTACTATTATGGGACCCAGCGGATACTGGGGGAAAAATATACAATGATGAAAGAGATGTGGGATCATGCATTCAGGGTTGCCAACTTTGCATATCACATT
The DNA here is from genome assembly GCA_016935735.1 of Spirochaetales bacterium. Classification (GTDB taxonomy): domain Bacteria; phylum Spirochaetota; class Spirochaetia; order SZUA-6; family JAFGRV01; genus JAFGRV01. The sequence continues at coordinate 11,181 of JAFGQK010000223.1, forward strand.
ACAAAAAATTACGGGAAACGGGGAGATATTCTCGATGATGTATTTATCGGCGGGATACTTCATGATCTGGGAAAAATAGTCCTCTCTTCCCTTCATCCTCATGTTGTGGATAAAATCGTTAAGTTCTGTATCGAAAAAGGAATATCCACCAATATCGTGGAAGATATAACCGTGGGACTCAATCATGCAGAGACCGGGGCAAAAATGGCTGAAAAATGGAATTTCCCGGATCAGCTTGTTGCATCGATTCGTGCCCACCATGAACCTGTTGCAAGCCCGGAGGAGTTCAAGAACATTGTATTCCCGGTATACCTTGCCAATTTCATTTGCAATTTCGAGAAAGAAAAGGTGATTTTTGACCAGATTGACCCTGAAATAAAGCAGTATTTTAAATTGACTTCCGAGGATAAGTTTATGGATCTTGTTACAAGGCTTAAGAAGAAATTCGATGACGAGGATGACCAGCCGGGCAACAGAAGATAGTAAAAGACCACCTGCAGAGCAGGTGGCTTTTTCTAAATCAAAAGAATCTGAAAGGCATAGCCTTTATAATCAATATAATAAGGAG
>JAFGQK010000224.1 GCA_016935735.1 Spirochaetales bacterium
CTGGTGATAACCATGGAAAAACATATAAATAGAAAGGGATGGCTGTCTAAAAAGCTTACGTCTCACTCTGACTTTTTGGACAGCCCCCACAATTGTAAAATATGAGGTACTGTTCAACAAGTTGAACCACGATTGTAATTTTTATAAGGTACTGTATGACTAAAAAACCATCCCACATCGGAAAGGGAAAATGACTGTTCATCCACTTTAACAGGTATCACGACTTTTCCGCTTTTGTAATATTTCAAGGTATGAAGAAACTACGGATAATGTATACTGAAGAAACGTATAAAATTCGGGGAACATTAATTTTTCTTCATTCAGTGTTTTCCGTGTATTCAGTGGTTTTTTCCCACAGGACGTGTTTGTTTGATGGCATGCTTACTCGTAACTCCTTATATTATGAGGAAATACTGTCAAAGATCATTTCCCTGAAGTTCTATTTTCGTTTTCATTCCAAATCTTCCTGATATTCTCTTATTACCTTTTTTTGAATAATCCAGAGTTTTCCTGTTATATCGGTATTTTTCAATTTATTCGCTAAAAGAAGAACACACTCATAGAGTTCCTCTGGTGTGGGTTCTGAACTTAATCTTATAACTGCTATTCCACTATACAGTGATGGTTTGAATATAAGTGGATTTGCAAAATCCATATCCAGCGAGACTAAAACCCTGTTTTCTTCTCTGCATTTTGTTATTAGAGTAGTATCTGAAACAGAACAGAGGCTTTCATCATGCACAGTTTGTACATTAAGCCCATTTTCCCTGAAGATTTCTTTTCCACGGTTCCCGAGATTTTCATCCAGTTTTATTTTCATTATTTTACACCGGCAGGAATCTCAATATACCGTTCTCTTGCCATTTCAGCCCCATAAGCAATACATGCCAGGACATCTTTTTCTTCCAGACCAGGGTAATTTTTACGTATTTCAGAAATACTTGTTCCATTAGCTAAGAAATCAAGAATAAGAGATACCCATATTCTGTGGCCTTTAATACATGGTTTTCCAAAACAAATTTCAGGATTTATAGATATTCTTGACAATAATTCTTCTTTTTGTGTCATTTATTCACTCCTGTAATAAATATAGAGGTTTCATCTCTTTATTGTGGAAAATCGAAATTCCTGGACAATTAATTAATCTATCTCTTCTTTAATAGCCAGAACCTCTTCCCGGGATAAATCGGTAACTTCCATAATATCCTCTACAGAATCCCCCCGTTTCAGCATTTTTATTGAAATCTTTTTAATGCCGCGTTTTTCACCCCGTTTTTCACCCCGTTTTTCACCCCGTTTTTCACCAATTCGTTCAGCATTCGTTACATAGGTCATTTTCTTTCCCTCCTCTATCCTTATAATTTCATCTGTTATCTTTTCTTCCAAATCCAATGGCAATGAAATAAGCCAGTCAACGAAATTAAATATCTGTCGTACCTGGTTTTTATCGAACCCTTTCCTGTAAAGCATCCGTACAAGTGTCAGCTTTATATCGAATTTAACTCCAGGTGCTTTATGTGCGGATTCAAGGCATGTAAGCTGGGCTAACACCACTGTTGCCATGGGATTGGATGATTGTTCCAGATCTTTTTCTTTCCCTTTAAAATCTATGATTTTTACTAAAGGAAAACTCAGTTTATGTTCAAATCCCCATCCCGCCTGTAGAAAAGTATCCGGCCTGTATGCTGCATCTGGATCTGTCAGGATAACAAGACTTATTACCTGATGATTGTATTTATCAAAAATCCTGTAGTAATAAATGAACATCCGTTTAGCAAAATCGTCTTCTTTGTAGTTTTGTACCTCAATATGAATTAAAAGCCATTTTTCTTCCCCGTTTTTAAGGTAAACTTTTATGAGCTCATCTGCATACCGTTTACCGATTTCCTGTTCCTTTAACAGTTTGTATAGTTCTTTGCTTTTAATTTCATATCTCCTGGAAAAGTCGATGTCCACATAAAGCCGGGGAAAGAAGAACTCCAGGAATGATTCCGGCAATTCTTCAATAAGTTGTTTCCAGGGCGAGTCGTAGTCCTGTTTTTGTAAAACTGGTTTGTTTTTTGCCATGTGCCGGATTCCTACTTTGTTAATAATACTTCTTATTCCCGGATTTGTAAAGGGGACAATGATTTTTGCGGGGCTCCTGGTGAATCATATGGTTTTATAATATTTCCGGGTTTGATTTATTCAGGGTATGAAAAAACTACGGATAATTCAGCAAGACTGTATATGTCCAGACCTACTGGAAGCAAGTGACACGGATTTTTCATTATTTTTAATCCGCGTAATCCGGGTAATCCGATGTTTATTAATACTCAAAACAAGAAAACCCTATCTTTGCAGATGACAGATCCTGTACTCATTTATCCTGGTGAAATAAAGCCCTGCCTCTTTCACCGTTTCGCCTGTTATTCGATTCCACGCATCGGCATAAAGCAGGAGTTGCGGGTTGTATAAGGCGACAAGCCGGTCAATATCCCTGTCGTTTTCAATCCTGTCCGTTTTATAATCCACAAGCACCCAGCCCGGGTCTTCGGAAAAGATAAGGTCAATCACTCCCCGGAGAATTGTCGGGAGTCCGGGTTTGTATTTTTTATCGAGGAGTACCTGGAAAGGGATTTCCGTAAACACCCTGCTGCTCATCCGGGCACGCTTCCATATGCCGGAACGTGTCACGGATTCTACGAGCATAAGTGCTTTTGCCGTAAGCCCCGGGTCAAGTTCATATTCATCAATTAATGAGTCTGCGAGTGAGTGAAGGTCTGCCTGATGATCTTTCATCCTCACTTCAAGAAGCCGGTGTATTATTTCCCCCCATTCGGTACCATGTTCTCCGGATTCTTCGGGAATCCCTGTTTTCCCTGGAAAAGCGGATACTGCCGTAGGAGACGATTCGGGAGAAAAGCCGGGGGGTTCTCCCGGCAGTTCCAGGAGATGGGGAGGATATTCGTGTAATGCATACTCTTTTGCCTTTTTTACCTGGTAGGTTTTGTTTACAGAGAGTACTATATTGCTTTCTATCATTTCCCCTGCTTCATGGATTTCTTCCGGTCTGACCGTTATGGCATATGGGTGTCCGGGAACAGGTCGTTTCCCGTAATCGGGAAGTTCAGGCACGGATACAAGGAATTCTTTTAGATCTGTCCAGAAGTTCCTGGTTTCATTTTTTTCTCTCTGCACAACAACGAGAATCTGTTTCGCCCTGGTTGCTGCAACATAGTTAAGGCGGGTATCTTCATTACGTAAAAATTCCTGTTCATTTTTCTCATATACGTTCCGGTTTTCCGGATATGCAATATATTCGTTGGTGAAATTAGATCTTTTAAGTATGGTTATATATCCCTTTGTTTGTTTTCCCTCCCGCATAATATGGATATCAGGGGTATGCTTTTTCTTCCCGGTGGGATCCGCGAGAAAGACAACCCGGGCTTCCAGACCCTTTGCCTGATGAAGGTTCATGATTCGTACCACATTTCTTTCACTGCCGGAAATGGATATTCCATCACAGGTTATTTCCTTTTCCACCAGGGTTTTCATATAATTGGCAATATCCAAAGGACTCCACAGTTCCGTCTTCAGTGCCCGGATAAGTTCCATACATTTTGCCAAACCCCCGGCTTTCAAATGCCCTCCGTTACCAAGGCAGGCAAGCGGCATAAGTCCGAGGTCACCAATCATTCTTTCCAGTGCAGAAACAGCAGGCATCTGGTGAAAGTATTGTCTGAAGGTGTCGAGTTTTTCAAAAGCCTCTGTAAAAAGCTGTTTTGTTGTATCTGCCAGGGTATCCGGTACTCTTTTTGTATAAGAGAAAATCCCTCCTTTTATACTGTATTCATATAGGAGGGCATCACTGAATCCGAATAATTCACCCCGCAGGGTTCCTGCCAGTGCTACCTGGTCATTCGGATTCAGTACAGTTTTAAGGCAGAGATAGAGGAGTCTCAATTCCCGGATATCGTTTAACGTTGTTCCCCCGGTAATGGCATAGGGAATCCCGACCTCTTCCAGTGCGTTTGCATAAAGGGAAAGGTTTTTCTTTGTTCTCGTCATAATCATGAAATCAGAAGGGACAAGCGGCCCCGAAGAAGATTCGTTTTTATGGTCCAGCATATACCGTATGCAGGATGAAATTCTTTCTGCTTCATACTGCACAGCCTGGCTGCTTTTCTTGCAGTATTCTTCAGGCACTGTTATCCTGTAAATTCTGCCCAGGGCATCTCCCGGTGATATCTCTTTTCCCCTTTCAAGGGGAACATACACCGGGGAATATAATGTTTCGTTTGACGGGAAATTGTGTTCAAAGGTAGTATTTATCCAGTTCCTTACCGGTGCCGTGGATCTGAAATTTGCATAAAGTTTAGCAAGTATCCCCCTGTCATTCTCATTACCGCATATAATCTGTTTTACTTCGTTGTAGGTTATAATATCCGCACGCCGGAACCGGTAAATGGATTGTTTCGGATCTCCCACAACAAATAGTGAACCGGGTACGGGAATACATTTTTTCCAATCCGCCTCTGTATGATTTTGTGACGTGAGGAGCATCATGATCTGGGCCTGGACAGGATCGGTGTCCTGGAATTCATCGATAAGGAGATGAGTATATTTTTTCTTAAAATAAAGCCGGACATTCGGATGCTCCCGTAATAAATAAGCGGTTTTCAAAAGCAGATCCTGAAAGTTCAGCGTTCCCCGCACCCTCCGCTGTTCATCGTACAAAGTCCTCGCTTTTTTAAGAATTCGTATAACAGGGCCATACCTGGCTATCCGCCATAATTCCAGGGCCGGCCGAATAGTCTCCTGCCTGAACCGGTCCCACCGTTCTTTTTCCAGTTTGCATTCTTCTTTTGTAAACTGATTCTCTGCTGTCCATTCTTTCTGGACCTGTATTAAATTCCTGTCCCACAGGAGAAGAAGCTCATAGACATCATAGGGGGCTTTTGTATCATAAACGGCAAAGGCTTTTGGAAATTCCCGGTAAAATGGAATAAGCCTGTCATTATTCCACCTGTGGGGGAGACGGGGACCGAGTTTTTTCATGTGCTCTGCATATTCCCGGATCTTACGGAGAAAAGACTCCATATCCGGGGGAGATGTCTCCCTTTCCTCTCCCGGCCATTCATCAACATCGGGATAATCGGTAAAGACAAGAAAAGCCTGGTAAAGGTCGGGAACATGGATTCCCAGGGAATAAAGCTCCCTGGCAAGGGCATCGGAATCATCTGCTGCAAGACCGGTGATAAATTCCTCCCACACTTCCTGACGTAATAACAGGTCATCTTCCGGGTCCAGTTCTTCAAAAGGGATATCGACATCCGCTTCCACAGGACGTTCTCTTAATAACCGTGCACAAAATGAATGGATGGTACCGATAAAGCATTTTTCGATAGCATCCAGGGCCCTGCGCAGTTCCCGGTTATTACTTTCCATAACTTTTTTTTCCAGGGCCATTCTGAACCGTGTTTTTAATTCCACGGATGCCTTTTTTGTAAAGGTAATGGCAACCAGGTTCTGGATATCGCACTTCCCGGTTATAAGCAGGTTTTTCATTCTTCCCACAAGGGATGTTGTTTTTCCTGTTCCCGCAGCTGCTTCAACAATAATATTTTTGTCAAGTTCATTGAGGATGACCTGCCTTTCTTTTTCATCCGGGAGTATATGTATGGTATTCATTATCAAAAGAAAACCACCTCATCTGGAGGTGGTCTGTTTCCTCCTTATTATATTGATTATAAAGGCTATGCCTTTTAGATTCTTTTGATTTAGAAAAAGCCACCTGCTCTGCAGGAGATCTTTTGCTTTTACAATTCCATCCGCAATCTTCTCATTGGTGCCAGGGGAGTATTTTCCATGTTCTGGATTTTATTTTTTACCTGCTCTATTGTTTGTTCGACATCGATGAGTGCTTCTTTATAATCCGAATATGACAGGTCTTTTTCTTCAAAAGAACAGGGGAAGCATCCTGCTTTAATCATATCGGCAAGGGTGATAAGGTACTCCTTCCCGGTTTTTAACATGGCAGCAGGCCAGGATATTCTCTGTCCCATTTCAGGGAAACTTGTAAAAAAATAACCGAAATGAGAAACAGAAGCGGCTTTCCCTACAACAGCGGTAAGCTGTTTTTCCGCCAGGAGCAGGTAGAGGATGTTCTGCACATTCCTTCCTTTGTTGAAAGGTTCATTCCTGTCATACCTGCTGCTTCTTCCTGTTTTATAATCCCATACCGCATAAACAGGTGAATGGGTATCGGCCGTTTTATCGATTCTGTCGATCCGGGCCCGGACACGGATCGCTTTCTTTTCCGATAATACCAGGCAGACCGGTTTTTTTGAATCGAGTTCCGAGGAATTCCCTTCATATGGAATACCGATAGTTACCTCAAAATACGAAGGAATGGAGGATGCACAGAATTCCTCCTCCCTGTTTAAAAAAATATCCGCTGCCTTTTTAAGGAAGTAGAGGTCCTGCTCATATGCATATTCATGAAAGGGGGGATTTATGTCCCTTTCCTTTTGCACATAATTAATAAGAATTGTATGGATGAGTTCTCTGTGGGCATTGTACGATGGCAACTCACCTGTATTCCTTAGTGTCATCATAAATTTTTGAAACACCGAATGAAGCAAGCTGCCCCTGCTTAAAGAATCCAGCCAGACATTCACCTCCACTTCCTCATCTTCAGGGGGTTCTATGCAGAGGACATACCTGAAAAAGAAGTCAACAGGAGACCGGGCAAGAAGCTCAAGCATATTCACCGAAAGAATAAGTCCGTCTTCTTTATATGGATTTTTATCTTTTCCCGCTTCCGGGACAAACCCGTCAAACACGGTAAAGTATTTTGATTCACGCATCTTTTTTGCAGTAAATCCCCGGGCAAGATGGTGATACATGGATTCCACCGCTTCGCTTCCATTCAATGTTCCCTGTTCACTGCAAAGTTTGGTAATCCACCATTCATCCATGGTTACCGCGTGTTCCGACCGGGACGGGACAAAGGATACGGATTGCAGGGTAGTTGCCAGATCATCCTGGTCCGTTTCATGATTCCCGCTTACAATCCTGTATGCAGAGAGTAGTACCTGCGAGGGAAACATTTCCCTTTCTTCCCGTATATTCATCCAGGAATAACTCATCGTCAGATGTCCGTTAAGCCGAGTAAACAACCGTTTTATCGACGTAATCTTTTTAGCCGGGATATCCGCCATCAAGGGCAGGTGTTCTGAAATATCCGACCGCTCCTGGTCAAGAAGGACAGGATCATAATAGCCGGTTCCGGGAAACCGCGAATCATCAAGTCCTATGATGAATGTATACGGCCTGCCGGAATAGCCGCCCGATTCAATATTAGTCACATAGATGCACCCCTCTCCTGGACCCATACCCAGGATTCTCATTTTATCCAATAAGCTGCGAAGCCAGTTCCACGCATTAAAATGGGGATAGGGGGTGATTTTTTCCATATTATTGATGCATTCTTTAAGCTGTATATTGATAACATCTGTGGCATAGTTATCCAGTTTTGAAATACGGCGGGCAATGGTCTGTATAAACCACACAGCCCTGTTTATGATTTCTTTTTGTGAAGCCCCGGGTAGCGGTACATTATCGAGAAGGCAAAACACAAACTCCTTCAGTTCCTCAAACCGCCGGTATCTTTCTTCGATCCGGTTTTTCCTTTTTTCAAACTCCTCCTCGCTTTCATCTTCCGTATACCGGAGGCAGGTTCGTTTATTATTCAACATGATAAGATAATTATTGATTATCGTTTTATACCGGTTTTTCCCCTTTCCTATTTTTAACTGGCGGAAAAGATGGGCTAACTCTGAAAAAATTTCCTTTTCTGTTCCCTTTGTCTCGATATGAAGCAATCCATCCTGGATCATATTCTTGAGAATGGTTTGCGGATAATCATTTTCGATCCAGTATATCCAGGCAGAAAGAGCGCGACCCGGGCGGGAATACTTTGCCGGTACCCCATCTGCAAAGGTAACAGAAACCATTGCCTCTTTATCCAGGGGATAGTGGTATGCTGTTTCAAAAATAAGGGGAATATATGTTTTTAGATCGGTATGAATGATCTCTACCTGGTCAAAAGAAATACCCCCATGGATGACCCTTCTAAAAACCTCCCGCACCTCGTTCACCGCTCCGTATGCTTTGAAAAAATCAACGCTCCCGTCTTTTGCCGGGGCAGGTGCATCAAATGGCCGGGAAATCATGCGAAGCAGCGAAAGATCGGTTTCCGGAAGCGGCCGGTTCTTTGCATGGTCGCCCTGTTCGATTTCGATCCGCTGACTTTCCGGTATCGAATACCACAATCTTTTTTCCAGCGGAGAAAAATCATGGGTAATCATATCCGCTGGTGCAAAAATAAGAATATCCCGGCGAAAAACATCTCCCGATTCTATGAGCTTTATTGCCAGCTTAAGAATCCCGGCATTATCGAGATAATTCTTATCTAAAAGTGCATTCTCATAAAGGGAAAGAAGATAAAGGATATCCTTCCCTTTGGCCGGTTCTTCAAACAGATCTGCTTTGAGTGTGTTTGCAGAAATTCCCGCGTTTCTGAGTTCGGATAAAGAAGAAACAAGACTTTGAAAGAGTCCTGAACCCGGTTTTAACCTGGACAGGTATCCGCCGCCTTTTTCCTTTAAATCATGAAAAAGCTCCCCCATAAGAAATTCCTGGAGGAGAGGTTTCATATAAGTCAGTTCATTGGATACCATAAAACCGGAGGCTATATCCATAATAATACCACGCATGGTTTTTACATGGAGGTTGATGATGCCCTCTCCCTTTAAAGAGATTCTATCCATAATCTGGACCCCGATCCTGCGGTTGGGGGAGATAAGCCATTTTTCTTTAAATGGGTGTTCTTTACAGAGTATTGTTAATGTGTCTATGAAATCAGGCATATGAAAGAACCTCTGCTCGTATTATACAGGTTTCCATGGGGTGAGTAAACAAAGTATTTTTTTTGATTTACTTTCTATTTATAGATAATTTCAAACGGATTTTCCGGATTTCTGTAAATAGCGGTGCTGAACAACCGCATGTAATGATCTTCTTCCCATCCCGGATCCATATAATCGAGTCGCTGTTCACGGGTATGCGGGATTACATAATTTTTTATATTGTAAAGTGCGAGCGAGAGAATAAAAACCAGGATACCGGCAGAAAATATTGTATGGAATATATGCCCGAAGTTTTTTTTCAATTTTTCTGCAATGACATTACAGGTAAGTATGATAATAATGCAGAAAAGCTGGCAGGGAATAAGCCAGAATTCAAGGTATGCAGCTTCCCAATACGTGATAAAAAGGGAAAGAAAGATGAAACTGAACAGGATAAAAAGAAATGTTCTTCTGTAACGTTGTAAAAGGAAGGGGAAGAGGAATAAAAGGCAGATAAATGCAAATACAATAAAATAAGCGAGTTGATTGTACGGAATCGATTCCCTTTTCCATGGTTTATCAATATCATACAGGAATTTAAGACTCCAGACGCGCCGGCCCTGTGAGGCTGCCGGGGATATAAAGGCATCGGTAAATCCCCGCACCGGCTGCCTGAAATCGAATTTTACCAATCCCTTCCCCCAGCGGTTGTAATCGGCATAGAGGAATAACCATTTCTGGAGTGATGTTTCATGAAAAGGCCGTTTCCCGGTTCTTGTATCCGTATCATTTACCGGCAGATTGAATATGGTTTCGGAAGCATAAAAATACGCCGTAAAAGTAAGAAATCCGCCTAAAACAGTGATAATGATGATTGCATAGAACCTGTCTTTGGGCTTTTGCCTGATCTGGTTAAGCCGTGGGGAAAGGATTGAAATTGGCGCTCGTAAAAGAGATTGATGAAAAGAAAAAACAGGCAATCCCAGACTCAGGACACAGGCAAAACAGATAATTGCCATATATTGATGAAACATGACATCAAGGAATAAAACGATTCCCATTATACATGAAAAAGGAAGAAGCCATTTTTTTGTCTGCTCCATTTTATGAAAAAACCAGAGGGTGGCAAGCATTCCCGCTACAGGAAATATCGGCGTATCGACCTTTGTAGAATAAAGAAGATACCCATGACATACACCAATAAGAATCCCGCCGAGAACACCCCACGGCAATTTCCCGGTTGCATTTTTAAGGAAAAGAACTGCAAAAAAAATACCAATACTCCCGGCAAGCAAGGAACGGATACGCTGATTAAATACCATATCCTTAAACCCGGAATCTGCACAATATTTCATCATCCACTGATGAAACATTTTCCCCCCCCACTGGTAATGAAGATGATGTGATAAAAACACAATCCTGCCATGCGGGGAAAGGGCATAATAAATATTATGTGAATAAAAAACCTGGTCCCAGTCGAGGTATCGCTGTATAAAAAGAAAATTAAAGAGAAAATATAAAATACATACGAGGAATGCACAGAGCAGGGTCAGGTAGACTGGTTTTTTTATTCTCTGTATCAATCTCTTGTTCTTTCTCCACACAACCGGGTCGCTATCCTGTTTCTTTATAACAAAAAAAAGGCATATTATTATAGAAGGATAGTGATAAAAAACAAAAAAAAATGAATAAATATTTCTATTTGTCCTTGAGTTTCTTCTTCCCTGTATGTATAGTAGGGGAAATACAATAGATTATTATATGTGTGAGGTTGTATGCAAAAGAGCAGTAATATTTTTTTTACAGGCCTTCTTTGTTTCTGTCTGTTTATTGTTTTAATTATAAGCTGTACACCGGGGAAAAAGGATTCGGATTCAGTACAAAACGGTGAACAGGGAACAGATACGGATACTGAGATTTCAGGGAAAAATGAGACCGGGGAGGATGTCCCCGCAGAAGATCCTGGCCGTGTTGATTTACGGCAGAGAACCGAATGGCCTCCCCTTGACAGCAAAGACAATTATATCGAATGGATGAAAAATAACAGGCCATGCAGTGAGGAATTCCTGGAAAAGCGGTGGGACAGGGCTATGAGAATCAGGAATTTTCATAAAGAAACACCGGATAACGTCCTTCAGGCATTTCTTCTTACACCAAGGGAAATTTTTGCCCGGGATTATAACAGGGATGTTGCATATGATATGAACTGGCACATGATTGAAGACGGCCAGACCATCTCCGGTCCTCACCTTGTTTGCAGGATGACGGAAAATCTGGATATAAAACCGGAGCATAAGGTTCTTGAAATCGGTACCGGCTCAGGATACCATTCAGCACTTATGACACAAATGGCAAATAATGTCTATTCAATAGAAATAAAAACGAATCTGTATCATGTTACCGATTCAATCTATACATCTATTTTAGATAAATATCCTGAGTACAGGAATGTACAAAGGAAGAATGCAGATGGGTATTATGGGTGGGAAGAATATGCACCTTTTGACCGGATTGTTGTTACCTGTGGTATCGACCATATCCCGCCATCGCTGCTAAAGCAGCTCACTGTCGGTGGAATCATGGTTATTCCTGTCGGACCCATGGCAGGGCAACAGGTGATCTTAAAAGTAACAAAAACCCAGGACGAAGAAGGGAAAATACATCTTACCCGTGAAGATATTTACGGAGGGAAAATTACCGAGCATTTTGTTCCCTTTACCAAAGAGGATGGCTCCTGGCATTCACAGGAAAATCAGTAGAACCACTTTTTTACTGATAGAGAGAAACTATCGTCATTATGATATACACAGCTTTATTTCTTATATCGATTACCCTTATTGCCCTGGAACTCATTATTATGAGGGTTTTTTCCGTTGCCAGCTGGTCGACTTTCGGATCCATGGTCATAAGTATTGCATTGCTGGGATTCGGACTGGCCGGGACAATCCTTACCTTTTTACAGAAAAACGTAAAAAAAGCCCCGGGAAAATGGCTGACAATCACCAGCCTTGCATTAACACCCGCAATTGCCATTTCCTATATTCTCGTTCAATTTATCCCGTTTAATCCGGTATTTATTGCATTTGAATTCATACAGTATTTCTGGCTCGGGTGCTATTACTTCCTTTATGCAATACCATTTTTTATCGGTGCGTTTTTTATTAGTATCAGTTTCATTATTATTTCCACCCATGTCCATAAACTCTATTTCTGGAATATGCTCGGTTCGGGTATTGGCGGGATTCTTGTTCTCTTTATCATGTACCTGCTTCCTGCAGATAAGCTTATTTATTTTATTATCGTTATTTCATCTGCCGGGAATATCTGTATCCTGTTCTATCGTAAAGACAATGGAATACCTGCACCGGTTCACTATAAAAAGATTCTTGGTGTCGGGGGACTTCTTTTTTTATCCTGTATCCTGCTCGTTTTTTTTGGCAGGATACAGCCATCGAAACTGAAATCCGTTGAACTGGACAGGGTTACCTATTCCGATTTTACACGGAAGCATTATGAATACGGGCCAACAGGGGAAATCGAGGTGTATGCAAGTTCACAATATCATTTTGCACCCGGCTTAAGTGATAATGTCATTTTTTATATTGATGAGATGCCAAAGGATGTTTTCTGGGGTCTGTATATAAATGGTGATGGCCCGATCAATATAATGGGAAATCTTTCCCCGGACCAGAAGCAGTATATCGATTTTCTCCCGATGTCCGGGGTATATAAAGTTCTCGATCATCCGAAAGTGCTCCTCATTCATCTTGGCGGCGGATTCAGTACCCATGTGGCTCTTCACAACCAGTCAGAAAGTGTAACGATTGTCGAACCGAACGAAGTGTTTGTTTCGCTCATGAAAAATAAAAAGGTTATCAGGGATTTTAATAATAACTTACTGGATGATCCCCGGATCAATATTGTCGTTAATGAACCCAGGGCATATACCTCCACATCGGAAGGTGTCTATGACCTGGTAGAAATAGGCTTAATTGATTCAATCGGCCTTTCGCAAAGGGTTGGAAATCCCATTACAGAGGATTATATTTACACGGTCGAAGCGATCCGGGATTATATGAAATGTTTGTCGGATAACGGGATGATCGCTTTCACGGTATGGAACCATATCGCACCCCCGAGAAATGTCCCGAAACTTCTTTTAACAATTATACAAGCCTTGAAAAAAGAGAATATCCGGAACCCGGGAAAAAGAATATTCGGTTTTCATCTTATGTATTCCACTGCGACAGTGATTGTCAAGAAATCGGATTTTACTCAATCGGAAATCGACAAACTGAACAGTTTTTGTTATGATATGTCATTTGACGTTTTCTGGTATCCCGGCATGGAAAAGCGTGATATTGATTTTGAAAAGGTGCTTGCTTCATACCGGTATAAATACGACAGGCAGTCTTTTAGTGCAGGATCGGAGAACCTCGAGCAAACGGTAAGGCGTGACTTGAGTGATTTTTACCACTCAGTCTGTGTGTGGAGTTTTGAAGGAAAAGAAAAAGAACTCTACAAATCATACATCTTTAATATTAAACCCGCGATTGATGACAGTCCTTATTTTACTTCCTATATGAAGCCCGAATCCATTGGCATGTTTCTGGATGATCTTGATGCGGTTTCAGAGGAATGGGGGTATTTTCTTATTACAGGAACCCTCATTCAATCAATCATTTTCGGATTTTTGATCATCCTTATTCCCCTGATAGGGTGCCGGAAGAGTATATTTAAACAGACAAGGGGTGCTGTTGGGGTAATCATCTATTACTCTTGCCTGGGGCTCGGTTATATGCTTATTGAAATATTTTTGATACAACGGCTCGTTTTTTTCCTGGCAAACCCCATCTATTCCATTTCCATCGTCATCACCTTCATGCTTATTATTTCCGGGCTGGGAAGCCTTTACGGCAGCCGCATAACAAACTCGAATCCGGCAAGAACGATCCGTATTGTCACTATTCTTATTGCCTGTTGTATCCTTTTATATATTTTCTTTCTCTCTCCCCTGCTGGATAGTCTTCTTGGACTCCCCTTTTTCATAAAAGCGGTCATAGCGGTTTTTATCATCGCACCTCTCGCCTTTTTTATGGGAATGCCTTTTCCCACTGGACTTTCCGAACTTTCAAAGCATCAGAAAAGCCTGCTTCCGTGGGCGTGGGGAATGAACGGAGCCCTCTCGGTAACCGGCTCTGTTCTTGCTCATGTTATTACCATTCATTTTTCCTTTACCATTCTTCTTATTTTCGCATTATTACTCTACCTGCTTGCAGGAATTCTTTTTAAAGTAAATGTATTAATGGAAAGGACTGCATGAAGAAATACCGGCAAGTATTTCTTTTATTTATATTTTTTCTCTCTTTGGGTTTTCCCTGCTGCTTTAATAATAATCCCGGATCGAATAGAGAAGAGCAGTCTTCTGTTGCCGAAGAAAGAAAAGTAGAAGAAGAAAAAAAGTATATCTATAATTGGCCTAATTTTCGTGGTCCGGTTATGGATGGAATTTCCAGGGAAACGGAATGGTCTTTTTCCCGGCTGGATGATGAGGAAGCGGTAAAGTGGGAAAAGGATATCGGGTTTGGATTTGCCGGTATCACGATATACGGCAGCCGCCTTTTTACAATGGGTCTTGAAAAAATACCCGGAAACAATAAAGAGGGAAACGATACTGTCTACTGCTTTGACGTTGAAACAGGGACAGAACTATGGCGTTATTCGTACGTATGTACAATTGGCATGCACCCGGGGCCAAGAACAGCGCCAACAATCAATGATAACCGTGTTTATACGTTAAGCCGGGATGGAGACCTTTACTGTTTTGACTATGAAACCGGGAAGGTCATCTGGTACCATGATATTGTTGCCGAATATAAGGTCATTATCCCTGAATTCGGGATCAGCGCAGCCCCTGTTGTTGAAAACAACCTGCTTTTAGTCAATGCACGGGAATATGGAATGGCTTTTCATAAAGAAACAGGGGAAGTAGTCTGGATGAGTCCGGAAGGGAAATGCGGATATGCGGTTATTCCTGTTTTTAACTGGAAAGGGAAACGGCATGCAGCGGTTTTCAGTGACCATGCTCTCTATATTCTGGATGTCCTTACAGGGGAAAAAATTTGTTCTTTTCCCTGGCATACATACTCCGGCTGCAATGTCGGAATTCCTATAATAATGGGAAACAGGATTTTTATATCATCAAGTTATGATTATGGTTGTGCTTTGCTGGAGTTGAATGAAGACAATACCTTTAAAGTATTATGGAGAAATAAGATAATGAAGCATCACATGTCGGCCGGGGTTCTTATTGATGGAATATACTATGGAAATGATGGTCTTTACAACAGGAGAATCGGGAGTTTCAAGGCTATCGATATGATGACCGGAACAGAACTATGGAACCATGACGAAGGAATAGGATCACTTATTGCTGCCGGCAATAAACTTATTTTTCTTACCTATAAAGGAAAGCTTACAATTGCAAAGGTATCAGCAGAAAAATATTGGCCGCTTATCTCGAAAGATCTTGGAAGGGGCATCTGGTTTACACCCCCGACCCTCTGCAGGGGATGCCTTTATATAAGAAACCGGGAAGGGAGATTCATCTGTATTGACCTTTGTTCAACAGAAGTTGAACCCCAATCATAATATCGATCTAAAGCTTTTACTTATCCCATAGAAAAATTGTTCTCCCTGTTCCTGTACATACTTCTTTCTGCTGGAATAAATAATAAATAAGAAAAAAGTGTTGAACATTTTAAATTCTTTATTTTTAGTATTACTAAAATTTTACTTGACTTTGTATGTTATATAAACTAAATTTAAGACTCACAAATATTGAGTGGATAGCCTTTAAGAAAGTATGATTTTTGCAGGAATAGATATCCGGTCAGGAATATAAATTAATGGGCACAACGCGGTATCTGGGTATTATTTTTTTAATATGGAAAAAAGAAACAATAGCGATACAATAAAGAAAAATGACAAACAAACTATCCTGATCGTGGAAGATTACGAACAATTGAATATATT
The DNA here is from genome assembly GCA_016935735.1 of Spirochaetales bacterium. Taxonomy (GTDB): domain Bacteria; phylum Spirochaetota; class Spirochaetia; order SZUA-6; family JAFGRV01; genus JAFGRV01. Next base: position 15,930 of record JAFGQK010000224.1, read on the forward strand.
ACTTAAGAATGCTCTTAAAGATACGTACCAGATAATTTGCACACATAACGGAATAGAAGCGTTACAGATATTGGAATCACAACAAAAACCGGATTTAATAATTTCCGATATTCATATGGAAGAAATGGACGGGTATGAATTCTTTACTATAGTATCCAATATACATGAACTAAAGGATATTCCTTTTATTTTTCTTACTGCAAAAAATATAAAAAAAGAAAAAATAAACAGGATTTCAAGAGGAACAGTGGATTTTATTATAAAACCGTTTTCTATTGCAGAATTAAAAGCAAAAATCAAATCAATATTAATTCAACAGTTATAATATTGACAATTAGTTCATTAGCATCATTCTCCCATTAAAGAATGATATGGTATTCGTTATTCGATTTTCGAACTTCCAGGCAATCCTGGAATCCATTTTCCGACTTTTTTTTTATATTTTTCGTATTCTTCCCCGAATTTTTCCTCAAGTTTCTTTTCTTCATATGAAGCAACATGATTAAAGAAAATTACTATTAGTATCAATATTATCAATGAAAGACCGGAAAGAGTAATAATACATAATCCAGAATATATTAGTATCTCAGATAGATACATAGGATGTCTGATCCAGTTGAAAACACTTTTCGTGATAACAGATGGAGGTTCTCTGACTTCCTTGAATACAATCTTATGAGAGGTTATTGCCAGATATAACGATAAAAGAAAGAATGGAATGGCTATGAGTATTGTGATGTACACAGGCAATGGCAAAGGAATGATTACGAATCGAAAAACAAAAGAATCTAAAACCCATACTGTTAAGAAAACAAATAAACAAACAATCTGCCCAATATCGGTAAAAGCATGTTCCTCCGATAAATCATTCCGGTTTTTATGATTATGACTCATAATCCCTCCTGGTTTTCATGATAATCTCTGATAAAACACTCATACATAATACTCCATTTAAAAATAATACAAATTACTCCAATAATAATATCAACTATTTTCAATAATTGATATTAAGGTGATTCATATACCGAATAAAAATCCAATATTATTTCCCGGCATATGCAATACAATGAGTACCATTAATACGTGCAATGATGTTATCGTTATCATCGCAAAAAAACATTTTTTCTAAATCTGTCGAATCCATATTCTGGATTAATTCTAAATTATATTTTTGTAAAAATGATTTTATCTCTTCTTTTTCTATGCCAGATAACCATGATTCCTGGACACCGTTCACTTTTTCATAAATATTTTTTTCTCCGTAATATATATTTTCTTTCCTTAATACCGAAGCATAAATATAATCAAAAATCATTCTGCTTCCGGAAGATGCAAGCTGATATATGGTTTTAAACAGTGTGTCAACTGCTTCTTTGCTTAAATACATGATAATACCTTCCATGAGAAAAAGCGTAATTTTACCGGGTTTAAAACCATTTGAAACCAATTTTTCCGTTATCGAATCAACATTAAAATCCATTGGAATATAAACAGTATTACCTGGCAAAGAAATATTTCTTTTCTTGAATTGCATTATTTTCTCTGTTTGTGTGTGAGGTGAATCTAATTCATATATTTTTGTTCTATAATTAATCTCCCTGAAACGCACGGCTCTTGAATCAAAACCTGCCCCCAAAATAAGAATCTGATCGACATCATTTATCATTGATTCTTTAACGATTTTATCAATATACTTTGTTCTTGCTATAACATATTCATAAATACCCTTTGGAAAAAATGACCACTCGAAATTGATAAGTCTGTTCTTAATGAGAAATTTCAAAAAGAGGGGCAGCAATCTTAAGGATATATCATCTTCTGATTTATAATGACTATTCTTCTCAAGATACGATGCAGCCCTGTACATACAGGTAAAACCGGCAGTTCTTGATGATTTGCTTTCAATTCTTCTCTTTTTCCTATTCATCCGGAAATTCTCCATTACATAAAGCGGATTTTATCCATAGAACAAGGTTGCAGGAAAAAATACTTTATGAATTAAAAGAAATAATCCTCTCGACTATCTCTTTTAAAATTTTTGCTGTTTCTGTTTCTTTCCTGAAGTGTATGAATGGTTTACCGGAATCTCCATAAGTAACCATCTCGGGTTCGACAGGAATTTGACCTAAAAAAGGAACATGTAGATCCGAAGCAGCTTTTTTCCCCCCGCCTTCACCAAACAGATTTGTCTTTCCTTTACAATAAGGACAGACAAAACCACTCATATTCTCGATAATTCCGATTACCGGTACATTAAGCTGTTTTGCAAATAAAACTGTTTTTCTTGAATCGAGTATTGCAACATCCTGCGGCGTCGTAACAATGACAGCTCCATTTATATCCGGGATAAGCTGGCAGGTACTCAGTGGTTCGTCGCCTGTACCGGGGGGCGAGTCGATTATCAAGTAGTCAAGTTCGCCCCAGTTTACATCGCTAATAAATTGCTTTATGGTAGCCATTTTCAAAGGCCCGCGCCAGATTATCGGGCTGTCCTGATCCTCTATAAGAAGAGCAATACTGATTGCTTTTAGATTTGGTAAAACCCGCAACGGTTCAATTCCCGATTGTCCACCTGTAAGTTGTCTGCCTTCAATACCAAGCATTTTTGCAATATTGGGTCCGTGAATATCTGCATCCATTATCCCGGTCTGTAAATTCTTCATGGCCAATGCATAAGCCAGGTTAACGGATACCGTTGTTTTTCCAACCCCTCCTTTTCCGCTTATTACGATTATTTTATTTTTAATCCGGCTCAAATTCTTTTTTAACCGTTTTTCCTGTTCCATCATGTCCTGTTTTTTATTTTCCATGAATAGTTCCCTTTCGATATATCAATAGATAATCTGCTGCTGTTTTATGAAGTCATTACTGTATCTTTATCGATGTTCTCCCGGATCGCATGAGAATTAATGCGTTCAATCATAATCTTTTTCAATGATAAAAAATACAATGAAAACCATTATCAATACTTGACAATATAACCATTAAAATTTAAATTGTCAATATCGGTGGTTAAAACTATTATCAAAAAAATAACATCAGGAGGAAATAGATATGGCTGCTAAAGTAGATAAAGAAATGTGTACAGGATGTGGTATCTGTGTTGATGCATGTCCTCTCGAAGCCATTACAATAGAAAACGAAATAGCAGTGATTTCGGATGATTGTTCCGAATGTGGTGTTTGTGAAAATAATTGCCCGAATAATGCAATATCATTATAAAAATATGAAAAAAACATATATAAAGGCAGTCAGCTTTACCATCCCGGGAAAATGTATATCCAGAGTTGATTCGGCGGAGTTTTTACCTGTGATAATAGGAACCTGATTTCCTGGTAAAGACAGGATTTCGAAAGTGAGAAATTTTCAAAAAAGATAATGAAAACCATTATCACTATTGACTTTTTTGACATCTTTTTGTATACTATACTACGATAATGGTTTTCATTATCGTAGTAAGGAATATTATGATATTTCCTGGGGAATTGAATGCCGGAGGCATGAAGAATTACAATCAAAAGCGAAATTTATCTTTTAATTGGCTGTAAAGGGAATCGACATGAGAAATTGCCACAGATGGGGACAAAAATTTCAGGTATATGGTTTCAGATTAACAGTCTCACGGGAAGCTATTTTGAACGTATTAATGAATACGGACAAGCATATGAGCGCAGAGGATATTTATATGGCTGTTCATCAGAGTAATCCGGGTATAGGATTAACGACCATATACAGAACACTGGAATTACTGGAGCAGACAGGCATAGTTTCCAAATTCGAGTTTGGTCATGGGAGAGCCAAATATGAACTGACAGAGAAACACAGCAATAAAAAGCATCACCATCATTTGATTTGTAAAAAATGCAGAAAGATAATCGATTACACGGATTTTGTCAAAGAAGAGCAGGAATATATCAATAAAGCCGAAGCAGGATTGCAAAAGAAATACGGATTTGATATTGACGATCATCTTATCCATTTTTACGGTACCTGTCCGGACTGTAAAAATGCTTGATTTCCCAGGATGATAATGGTCATTGATTATGGAAATAACTGATTCATAATCAGTTAAAGAAACAGTATCTGGTTCAGATACGAATAGAATCTTTATAAACGCAAGGAGGTTTCTTATGCCAGGAGGCGATGGAACAGGACCTGCCGGGTTAGGACCAATGACAGGAAGGGCCGCAGGGTTTTGTGCAGGGTATTCTATTCCGGGTTATGCAAACCCTGTCTGGGGACGGGGAGGATTCGGAAGAGGCTTTGGACGATTTGGCGGCCGTGGAAGAGGATTTAGAAATAGATTTTTTTCGGCCGGATTTGCCGGGTTCGGAAATGTCTACACCCCTTATGCCCCGCCAGCTGTTACAGTGGAACAGGAAGCGGATGTTTTAAGAAATCAGGTAAAATATTTACAGGATCATTTGAATGCATTAAACCAGCGGATTCAGGAGTTGGAAAATCTTGAAGCGGAAAAGCCCAGGAAGTAAAATGAATGATCCCGTATTTAACACTTTTATGTACGAATAAATATGGGATCATTATTTTTATCAGAAAGGAGAATCATTATATGAAAGTAGCGATTTCGACAGACGGGAATTATGTATCTGCACATTTCGGAAGATGCCCGAGTTTTACTATTGTGGATATTCAGGATAACAAAATTATTTCAAAAGAAATAATCGATAATCCCGGTCATCATCCGGGTTATTTGCCGGAATTTCTCCATGAAAAAGGAGCGGAATGTATTATTGCCGGCGGTATGGGACAGAGAGCACAAATACTGTTTACCGAAAATAATATAAAAACAGTAATGGGAATTTCAGGTACCATTGAAGATGTATTAACCCAGATCTGTAATGGAACACTCAAAGGCGGTGAGTCTTTATGCAAGCCGGGTTCAGGTAAAGGTTACGGACTCGATAAAACAGAATGTAACCATGCAGAACATCACCATTAAATAATTTTTTAGGAGGAATATAAGAAATGAAAATATGTATTACATCACAGGGCAACGATCTTGAATCACTGGTAGATCCGAGATTTGGCAGGTGTGCTTATTTCATTATTGCAGATCCGGAAACCATGGATTTTGAAGCTATCGATAATAAAAATGCAGGATCTGCCGGTGGTGCAGGAATCCAGTCGGGACAACTGGTAAGCGAGAAAGGGGTAAAGGTGGTTTTGACAGGGAATGTGGGACCGAATGCTTTTCAAACATTAAATGCTGCAAAAATAGAAGTTATTACCGGGGTAAGCGGAACAGTAAAAGATGCCATTATGAAATACAAAAATGGTGAAATACAACCAATAAGCGGGCCAAGTGTCGGTTCTCATTTTGGAATGAAAGGAGGTACATAATATGCCCCGTGGAGACGGAACAGGTCCTTTTGTAGGAGGCGGCAGGGGAAGCGGACTGGGCAGGGGAAGAGGCAGGAATAAGGGAAACCGTCCCGGTGCCGGACCTTCCGGTAAATGCATTTGTCCATCCTGTGGTGAAAAAATAGTTCACAAACAGGGGATTCCGTGCTATAACGAAGTATGCCCCCAATGTGGTGCAAAAATGATGAGGGAATAGAAATTGAAAAATGATCCGTTAACACCTTATGGCAATACGCCAATGGTAACACCAATAGTTTCTGCCGTTAATTATCAATATACTTCATTTGAAGTATTACGGCAGATTACCGATGGCGAGATCGATGGCTATACCTATCATCGTGATGATAATCCGACGGTGAGAACCGTGGAAAGAAAGATCGCCATGCTGGAAGAAGCAGAAGATTGCGTCATCTGTACTACCGGCATGGCAGCGGCAACCATGACGTTTCTTACATTCTTAAAACAGGGAGATCATCTTATTACTTTTCATGATATCTATGGAGCTAACTATAAAGTCTCTTTAATATTGGAAAAATTCGGGGTGGAAATTACCTGGCTGGATGCCTGGAATTATCGGGCAGTACAGGACAATATAAAAGAAAATACAAAGATGATATTCTGCGAAACTCCAAGTAACCCTTTAATAAAAGTTATCGATATAAAGTATCTCCGGGAACAGGCAGATCGTGTTCATGCAATGCTGGTTGTCGATAATACCTTTGCTACACCGTATCATCAGAAGCCATTACAATCAGGTGCCGATCTGGTAATCCACAGCGCCACCAAGGCATTAGGTGGTCATAATGATTTGATGGCAGGTGCTATTCCATGTTCGAAAAAAGATTACTATGACAAATTATGGTTTACCAGACAAGCAATTGGAACGACCCTGGATGCTTTTTCTGCATCACTTCTGGAGCGTGGATTAAAAACATTTAAAATCCGTGTACAGAAAATGTCAGAAAACGCCCTGGAAATCGCCAGGTTTTTAGAAAAACATCCTAAAGTGAAAGATGTCTATTACCCTGGTCTGGAAACAGATAGAGGACATCCTGTTGCATTAAAACAGATGAAAAACGGATTCGGGGGAATGCTTGCCTTTGACGTGGGAGATACCCAGGAAGATGCAAAGCAGTTTGTGGAGAATTTGAAAAGTATCATTCATGCAGTAAGTCTTGGATGCACGGAAACCCTGGTCTGCCTCCCGGTACTGACAACAATGCTCTATATGCCCCTGGAGCGGAGAACAAGTTTTGGTGTTCATCTTAATACAGTCAGACTTTCAGCAGGAATAGAAAACACTTACGAGTTGTTGGCGGATTTAAAACAGGCCCTTGATAAAATTTAATAAACATGAAAATACATACTATTAGCTGCACCCGAAACCAAATGAACACGCTGTCCGGGTGTTTCTTTAACCTGGCGGCCCGTGTTCATCTGTTTTAAGTCTAAATAGTATACTATAGTTATGAGAAACCGGCGATGAAAAGTGAAAGAGAGGAGAAACAAATGCCAACATATGAGTATAAATGTGATCATTGCGGATACCAGTTTGAACGGCACCAGGGGATGGCCGATGATCCGATAAGGTTATGCCCTGTTTGTAATGGTTCTGTTAAAAGGCTTGTCAGCGGTGGAGCAGGAATCATTTTTAAAGGGAATGACTTCCATTCCACTGATTATAAAACACAGAACTTAAGTAAAAATAGAACACGATGCGGGAAGAACGAGCCGTGCTGCGGCCGTAAAACGCCATGTGAAAAACCTTCCTGTGAGGAGTAAAGCAGATGAAATTGGTAATAGCTATTTCAAGTGGAAAAGGAGGGACGGGAAAAACCTTTATTTCAACGAATATTGCCAGGGTAATTGAAAAAATGGGAGAAAAAGTCCGTTATCTTGACTGTGATGTTGAAGAACCGAACGGCCACCTGTTTCTTAAGCCGAAAATCAACCATACAGAAGATGTTATGCTCCTTTCCCCGATGGGAGTGGATGAAGCAGTGTGTACTTCCTGTGGAAAGTGTGTGAAAGCATGTAATTATAACGCACTTCTTAAATATATCGGGGAATTATTGAAGAATAAAGAAATTGTTTCTTATAACCATAATCATACTTTTTATTATTCAGTAAAATAAACAATAAACAAGATTAAATAATTATGTATTTACATCAGTAGAGTAAATGAAAGGGATTCATGAAAACATATCTTGATTGCATACCATGCTTTTTCAAACAGTCAATAGAAGCCTGTAAAATGATAGGTTTATCTGATGATAAAATAAAATCAATTCTGGATAAAGTGGCTTTACATCTTCCTGAAATAAAAATGCTTTGTTCACCACCGGAAATGGGAGGAATTATTCACAGAATTATAAGGGAACAAACAAATAATCCAGATCCATATAAGGAATTAAAAGAGAAAAGCAATGAAATTGCTTTAACCATTTACCCTGATTTAAAAAGAATAATACAAAATTCGGAAAACAGATTCTTAAAAGCAATTGAAATCGCTATCGCTGGAAATATTATTGACTATGGAGCAATATTTGATCTGGATTTAAATAAAGAGATTCGTTTTCTACTGGATTCTGAAGAAGAAAAAATGAAGAAAGAAGATTCAAAGTATTTTACCTATACAGATTTTATTGAATCGCTTAAAAATGCAAAAACACTATTGTATTTGGCAGATAATGCCGGTGAGATCGTATTTGACAGGATTCTTATAGAAGAGATCATTGCTTTATACCCTGCTATTCATATTTATTGTGCTGTAAGAGGGTATCCGGTAATTAATGACTGTACTGTTGTCGATGCAGTATCTGCTGGAATTGACAGGTTTGTAACGGTCATTTCTAATGGTCTTGATATTCCCGGTACGATAGTCAAATCCTGTTCCGAAGAATTTCGTAACATATGGAATCAGAGTGATTTGATTATCAGCAAGGGACAGGGAAATTTTGAAAGTTTGTCTGTTACAAAGAAAAATATTTTCTTTATGTTTATTGCAAAATGCCAGGTGCTTACTCGTTATATTGGCTGTAATGTACGGGATATAATTTTATGCAGGAATGGAAAGTAACTCTTTATTTTTCCAGTTTTGTTTTGTACTCTGTATATTTTTTACGGGAACAATCGTGACAGCGGAATTGGGGCGTTTTGTCACGGGATTTGTCATAATGAACACCCCGTATTAATCGGTAACCCCTGTCTGTTTGCTTATTACAATCCTGACAGACAATGTTATTTTTTACTTCCCAGAGTTCTCCGGTAAAAAGAATATCTGTCTTTTTAAAAATCCATTGATCCACCCAGAAGAAAATAAGACCGCCAATAAAATTGGCAATAATGGTGGTTAATGTTGGTCCCAAATTTTTAGTCAATAAATAAACACAGACAGCCAGTAATGGTGTGGAAAGCTGCCACCGGATAAGATAAAATGTATATCGTTTCAGTAATTCTTTCATTTCTTTATATACCCATAATCCCATTTCCTGTCAAGATAAATAAAGTTTATGAACATAGCTCCGCAAATTATTTAATGGTAGAAAAGGGAAACCGCCGATTACACAGAAATAGATAGAAAAATCTGTGTAATCGTGATATTATCTTGCCCATGAATAGTAAG
>JAFGQK010000225.1 GCA_016935735.1 Spirochaetales bacterium
CGTATATTGCATCCAGGTTATCCGGATCATCCGCAACAACAGATGAAATCGTGGGGCCATCGGTAAAAGCCCAGTTATCATTATTTCCATTATTGATACTGTCCGGGGCATCAATCAGGCTGCTTGCATTACTATCCCGGACCGCAACATAAGAGACACTGAAAGCTGCAACATTAATAAACCATTGACTGCCGGTACTGGTGCTTTCAAGGACAATCTCTGCCCCGCCCGAACCCTGCATCGTGAAAGTATTCGAAACGGTCTGGGTTGAACCGGCTTCAAACCGGATTGTTTTGTCATTAGTCGTACAGGTAAGATCATAAAATGTCGTGTTACCGGAAATAATAGTGGTACCTGTTCCATTAAAGACTACTTCCCCATTATTGTGGGTGAATGAAGTTATATCCCAGTCCCCGCCGACCGTTGTCGTACCACCGGTTGCCACATAGGTACTGATTGTAATATCACCCCCGATGGTAACGGACCCGCCCCCACTGCAATCAAGGCTTCCTGTCCCTGTGACACTGGAGGTGACTGTCAGATCATTCACTCCCATATCAAGAGTTCCATTATCGCTTAATGTGTCATTTATGGTAAAATTGGTGCCGGTAACCGTTAATGTCGCACCATTTTCAATAAAAAGATTATTCACTACTTCATTTGCAACACCAAGGACAGGCATAAAACCGGTAACATAAGGAATAATCACATTATCCGTATCATTTGCGGGTGCAGTGCCTCCCACCCAGTTGGCACCGAGGGACCAGTTGGTACTATCCGAACCATCCCATACATAGCTTGGATTTGAATCATTAATAGTGATTACTTTATCATCGGTAACATCGTATGTTGTCCCGCCGTCATATGACAATTGAAGTTTCCCGGATGAAGTGGAATTGGCACTGGTAAAAGCGAGTCCGCTAATGGTAAGGATGTCATCAACATCAAAATCGGTAGTGACATCAAGGACTGCAACTGTATTACCGGATTCATAGGTAAGAGTACCGATATAAGAAACATTCCCGCTTATCCTCCCCACCGCGGCACCGGAGACTGTTGCCGTGACTGTTGCACCGGTATTAAATACCGCATTCAGGGTCCCGGGAATCGCTATACGAATATCATTCGCTGCGGTGATATTTGCCGTAACGGAATCGGTGATGGTAATGGTTTTCAGGGTTTGTGCATTTCCCTCGGTAAAAGAGAGATTGCCGGAAGAAGACATGACAGGGGGAATATCCGTCAGAAAATCAACCTGCAAATAATGGATTGTCGTGGATAAATTTGATTCATTGCCATCTGTCCCCGGAACAGTGTTCCCGTTTACCACAACGGTAATGGTCACTGTTTGTTCTGTATTATCCCTGATTGTCACCCATACATACCCTTCACCATCACTCACCACCAGCGCACTATTTCCCCCTGCACTGTATCCGGGATAAAACTCACTTGCATCATCAATAATCGCCGTACCATCACATGCAAACCATATATTTTCGCTGTAGGGGACAGGACTCCCGGTGGAATCGACAACCTGGATATGGATTTTTTCCGTATCATTATTATCGCTGATTGCTACCCCATCTTCATAGCTTATTGATACATCATCTGCAACAGGAGGATCATCATAGCTTGAAGAGTAAGCCCTGAACACCCCATTCTTGAAATCCGATCCCACGGAGGTGCCATTTGCAAACCAGAACTCTGCGGTATTAACACTGTCAGCAACATTATCCGAATTGTTTTCCGTTATTCGCAAACGCCATGTACCGTTTGTTTCACCTGCATTAATCGTATATTCCTCGTATTCGGAATCACCCCATTTTGTACTTGTATCACCGGAAAGGGGTATGGTTGTTGACAGCGGATCGGGTACTTCATCCTTGTCATAAGAAGTAAGGTCCTCCCCGTTATCTATATCCCAGTTATAGAAACGAATCGTATTCCCTTCGGCAGAGTTGGGGACAAAGGGATAGATATCCCAGGTATTTGAATCCTTGAGATAGACAGGCCAGGAATAGGCAAAAGACTTTACACCGGAAACTCCCGTGGGATTTCCGGTGTTGTTAAGGGATATATCCATCTTGAACCCATTCTTGATCCATCCGCTTGTTGCCGTGGCATAAGTAATAATTTTAAAATACCGTTTATTCCCGATAAGTTCACCCTGGGACGGATTAACACCGGTAAAATATACCCAGCCGTCATTACTTGTTGTATTGGTATTGACAAACTGGTCAAGAATTGTTCCCATCCCGGATCCGAAAGGATCATCGGGGCCGGAAGGAGAATCATAGTCAACATATTTGGAAGCGGCATTGCTCAGGGTACCAGTACTACCAACAAGAGAAAATGTCGTGCTTGCACCCACGACTGTCCCTTTCCAGGCATTATGTGCAACAGACGAGTCATCATCAGTCGGGGGATATGGTGCAGGATCAGGGGGATTAATATAGTATATATCCGGGTCATATATTCCAAAATAAAGCGTTGAGGTAATAGAATCCGGTATCTCATAAAAAACAACACAGTAAGAATCGAGAATACCGGCAGTATACTGATTCGAAATCTGCAGATAGTTATCTGTCCCGCCGGGAATCTGGCTTCCTGTCTGCGAAAAAACATGAAGGGATAATAAGAGTATAAAAAGAAAAATAATATATCTCATGAGGGTATTTATAAGTATTTTTTTCCTTTTCATATATTCTCTGTATTAATTATACACTTTTATTGAGTATAATTCTATTATTTTCATCATCTTCCTCATTTTAAGTAAGGAGTACAGTTATGCAACAGGAATTGTTTATGGTAACATTATTATTTTCTGCATCCCAATATTGGACTATTTTATTGCTTTTTCTAAGAAAAATTCATTGCAGGGACATTATATGTCACACCCGCTCTTGTATAATCATTAATAGTTATCATTTTATAAGAAAAGGAGAATGAATATGAAGAAACAACTTACAAATATCGAAATGGGAAAGATATGGACAAGTTATATCGGGAGTGCTTATGGGGTAATGAAAGCAGCCGGTCTCTGGACAGAGGATATCTTACTTTTAATGGGAAAAACAGGCATGGCGTTTCATTTTATCGTTCATGAGCAGGCATGTCCGTCTTCCGTGACTGTTTATGACTGGAGTATGACTCATTTTGATATGATGGACAGGATCGGTGTGTATACGGACAGTGTCTGTATATTCAACAGATCCGGGATGAATACATTCGACCATGTCCGGGAAGATGCAATTATGAAGATTAAGGCATCAATCGATAAAGGAACAGGTGTTGTCATATGGGCACCTTCAGAGATTCTCGAGTTCGGGATCATTACCGGATATGATGATTCGGACAGGATTTTTTTCATTAAAGATTGCATATCGGAAAACCCGGATCCCCTGCTTTACGACAACCTGGGCAGGGCAAAGGTCCCGTATCTTTATATACAATATTTTCACTCGAGGGTACCGGTGGATAACGAGAAAGTGATCCGCGATTCCCTGGGGGCCGGTGTCTATTACTGGCAGGAAAAATCGTTATCCGCAAAATATGCATGTGGTGCAGACGGGTATAAAAATCTGATTCACACCCTGGAACAGGGAAATTATGATGAGTTTGGCCTTACCTATATTATACAGGTCTATGCGGATGCAAAATTCCATCTTACCCATTACCTTGACCATGCAAAGATGAATGCAAAACAGTTGAAAGGGCTTGACGAACCTGCCCAGCATCTTCATACGGTTTCTGATTGTTTTCAGAAAATGACGGAACTCGTTCCCTTTACAGGACCCCAAAAAGCCTGTATTGACAAAAAAGTCATTCCCCGGGTTATTGAATTAACGAAAAAAGCAGAGGAAAGTGAAACAAAAGCAATGGAACAGATAAAGAGGATTTTAGAGTAATATCTTTCCCTTGCCTGATTATGGATTATAGAGTATTATAAAATTGTAGAAATGTTTTGTATATATAAAGAAACCGGGGAAAATAATGAATAAAAACGAAGTAGTAGATTTAATTCGGAAAAATATTGATACGATTAAGAGGTATGGCATAAAAAAGATTGGATTATTTGGATCTATTGTAAGGAGTGATAATTCTCCTGAAAGTGATATTGATATTCTTATTTCATTTGTGCCGGGTAAAAAAACATTTGATAATTATATGGATTTAAAGTTTTTTCTGGAAGACATTTTAAAATGTACTAAAATTGATCTGGTGATAGAAGAAAATATTAAAGAAAGATTAAAATCCTATATTTATAGAGATATAGAATATGTTGCGTGATACGCTTGTTTATCTGGAAGATATCAAAGAGGCAATTATATTAATACAGGAATTTGTATTAGATATGTCATTTGATGATTTTATAAAGGACAAAAAAACATTTAATGCAGTAATTCGAAATATCGAAATAATAGGAGAAGCTGTAAAAAAATTACCGGAAAACATAAGAAATTTAAAACCAGATATTGAATGGAAAAAGATTGCAGGTACAAGAGATATCCTTATTCATGAATATTTCACTATAGATGGAAAGATTATTTGGGATATAATAAAAGATTAGGTTCCGGCGTTATATAGAGCAGTAGTGGAAATTATAAATGAGTCAAATGCACCATAAAGGACAGGTTATATGGAAATGACATGGGAACAGGCGAAAGAAGAGATTGATAAATACATTATCATATATTTTCAGAAAATCGAGTGGTATTATGGGGATAACAGGGCTCCTTTTGCTTATCCCCCCCGGTTTTCCATGAACCGGGAAGATAGTGGCTCTTTCACCTATACCTGTGAACTGGTCATGGAAGATCCCGGTTCAGAGAACATTATAATGGAAGAAGAAACGCCATCGTTACTTTTCAAGCGTGTAAAAGAAGAGATTAATTCGCAATTTATGGATTTTGAAAGCAAGCCGGAATAAAAACGGAAAAAAAAATCCCGGATAAAAAAAATTATTGAAAATACACCTTTTATACATATAATTTGAGGTAACTATTATTAAATATCTAATTAAGGAGGATGTTTTATGGAAGAACTGACAGTTGGTAGTATTGTTAAAGGTGCATTTGAAAAGGGAACCAAAAATCTCGTTCCTATTCTCATCAATTATTTGCTATGGCTTCTTACACTCTGGATTCCTTACATTAATATCGGGACAACGATCTGTATTCTGACACTGGCTGCAAAAGTAAGTAAGGATGAACCTATTTCAAATACGGAAATTTTCAATCCTGTTTACCGTAAAAGGATGGGGGAGTTTTTTTTAGCCGGTTCTTTTATCGGTATGGGTGTCGGCATGGGGATGCTTTTTTTCATTGCACCGGGTATTGTCATAGCCCTTGCCTGGAGTCTTGCTTTACTCCTTGTCGTGGATAAAGAACTTAATCCATTAGAGGCAATAAATAAAAGCAATACACTAACATATGGGAAAAAGGGTACGATCTTTTTAGGAATCCTGGTGATTTCCGTCATAATAGCCGTCGTTACTGCTATTATAATGGCAATTGTAAATCTGGTTTTCAAGCCAACACCACTCGGATATAGTTTTCCTATGAATCTTATTTCAATGCCACATCCGGTTGCCTTTATTATACAGTTGGTGATAGGTGCCGTACTGGCTCCTTTTTCAATTGGCGCATGGTCCATAATCTATGGAACCCTTGTTAAGAAACTGGAAGCTTAAGCATAAGAGGAGTAATTTCTATAGTTTAAAAGCATTATTTTGTTTTAAATAAACTTATAGAGAATTCAGGCAAAGGACAGGGATGAATACCTGTCCTTTGTTTTTATTGTACAAACACGTAGAGTTATTCCTCTTCTTTATCCGAGGGAGTTGTGAAGTATTTGAGCCGTTCGTATGACCGGATAAGTTCTTCATTATCCGGGTATTTTTCTGCATTGTTTTTTATAATTTCCAATGACATTGTCAAAAAGTTCCGGTTGGCGTTTATATACTTTTTTATGATGGATTCCATTTCCCCCGGGGGATTTTGTTCCCAATCCGGGTATTTTTTTGTTACGAATACGATTTCCGGCTTCAGTACCTCATATTTATTGCAGAACTCTTCTGTTGTTTCTGCGATTTTTTCCGGTGTATCTGCATAAAAAACCTTATTGTTATACCGTTCAAGAATGTCGATCATATCCAGGAGCACCCGTTTTTCATAAGCAAATACCCCTTCGGGCAAGCCGGTTGTATCAACCGGACCGGGATGTTTTTTATTGCACCCTGCAAAAAGTACGGTAATTAACAGGCAAATGGCTGGTATTCTTTTCATTGTATATACATACCTTTTCCATATAATCCGGGATCAGGAAAGAAGGTCATCCCGGAAAAGCAGGAGTCCTGCGGCACCGACATTCATGAATTCCAATTCCTCCCAGGTTAACACCAGAATATTGTCATGGATAAAAAACCCGGTATAATGGAATCCTTCCGGAAGAGCAGGAAGGGATATCCGGCGGATTTCCGTATCATCCTTTCCTGTAAAATAGACAACCCCGGATTGCATCAGGGCATAATATCCCTGTTCATCCTCAAACATTTTTATTGTAATAATCTCAAAATTTTCATCGGTCATCGGCACTGATGCCGCTTTGATATAACAGCTTGTTATGTGCGAAATCTTTTCCGTAAGAAAAAAGTGAAATGTCGTACAGCCGGCTTTCCGTGAAAAATCTGCCATTATTTTTTCACCGATGTGTATTAAGGATTCCGGTGTTTCTTCGACTGTAAGCGGGGTAAAATTGTATGCATTAATAAAATCTTTACGGGTTTCTTCCTTTTCATTTTGTTCTTTTACCGAATAACAGGAGTATCTGAACTCCGTATAGGTATTCCGGGAGTTCTTCCATTCAAGATGAATCATGTCTTTGTTTACAGGCAAGAATCCGACTATTTCCCAATGAGGCGCTTTCTCCGGCTGGACAGGGTACAGTTCTTCTATGAAAAGTTCATTTTCCGAATGGGTGAGTTTTACGATATTCGCACTGTTAAAAAGCATATCATCCTGCTGATACGGGAAAACCATGGAATTAAAATAAAGATGGCAGAGAATATATTCTTCCGTATCCCGGACAGGTAGAATCATCGTTATTGTCTTGTTGTTAAAATAATGATAATCATAGTATGGCTGAAAATGTGCCTGTTCTCCATTCAAAGAAGAACAGGCAAGTATTCCATACCAGTTAACGGAAAAATAAATTTTGTCCCTGAACAGGGCGATATCGGTGATTCTCTCCTGGACAGACCACGGGAGCAGTGATTTGGTCCCGGCAGCCGGCGGATGTTCCGCCCGGAATAGCCGTCCCTGTTCCAGTGTAAACCATTCATTCTTCTTTAGAGAAGAATTGCCTTTTTCATGCCCGTTTTGTATACATGCAGTGCAGGCTACAAACAGCCAGATAAAACAAACAGGAAAAAAAAGTATGTTCTTTTGACGATGGTTATTAAGTTTAATTATTCGTTCCTTCTCTTTGACGGAATCGTTTTTTTTAGAGGTGTCTGTCCACCTTTCCCGCGTTTTCCTTGAATTGCGGTGTATACGCCACGGGATTTCTTCCAAAGCTGATACCAAGCGTTTCATACAGGGCAACTGTTTTCAGATCCACATGCCGTTGTACAATCGCATCTTTTGTAGGCATATACCGCACTTCTCCTTCATGTACGTTTACGATTGTCACCCCGGTAATATCGTTTAAGAGACATAATACGGCAGCGGCCCCGGCCTCTATTCCGAAGTTTACATCGAATGCCGATGACTTACCGCTCCGGATAAGGTGTCCCGGTGTTACTTCCCGGATCTCCGGGGTTTCGTACAATCCCTCGACAAACATCCCTTCCCGCTTCATAAAACTCGGTATCTCGGGATCCGACTTTATTCTCTTGGTAAGTTCCTGCCGTACATATTTTCCTGCCCCGGCAAGTTTCTTATGTCCGAATGAATCCAGACCGGCGCTC
This sequence comes from Spirochaetales bacterium, assembly GCA_016935735.1. GTDB lineage: Bacteria > Spirochaetota > Spirochaetia > SZUA-6 > JAFGRV01 > JAFGRV01. Next base: position 7,970 of record JAFGQK010000225.1, read on the forward strand.
TCGTCCACAATATCCCTGCCTGATACATCTTTAAGCCCCTCTGCTGCGACAATGGTGTAGGTTCCTGCATTGACATCGCTTTGAATAATCCGCCGCATATAATTTTTCTTTAGATGTTCATAAATAATATCAAAATCCGCCGGTATTTCAGGGATAAGAATACAATCCGCGTCGGCACCGACTCCTCCCCTGAAAGCAGTATGCCCTGCATATCTGCCGAATACTTCGATAACCATAATCCTGTTGTGGGTCTGGCCTGTTGTTTTTATATCCGAAACAAACTGGGATATTTTATTTATTGCAGAATCCCCCCCGACAGAGTAGGTTTGAAGGTCCAGGTCCATGGTCTTGGGTGCATGTACACAGGGTATGTCGTTCTGTGATAGATCCACCACCACACTTCCCGTATCATCCCCGCCGGAAATGACAAGACCATCGATAAAAAACTTTTTCAGTCCTTCTTTAATTCTCCTGTATTTATCCGGGTCCTTGATCCTGGAAATCTTTACCCGTGAGTGCCCGGCCTCTGAACCTGCAAGACTCGAGTTTACTGTATCGACCCTGGATTCGGAAAGCAGGACAAGGGAATCCATGGTAATGAGATTATACAATCCGGCATATCCATTGGGAATGATATAGGCACCGACATTATTGGCCAGTGCCATTTTTGCTGCACCACGGACAACGGCATTCAGACCGCCGCAATCCCCACCGCTGGTAATAATCCCGATATTCTTTATTGAAGACATAAGTTTCTCCTTATTTTTATTATTGTATCAAGTATCAACTATAAATCAACTGCTTTATCTTTGTCAATATACAGGGATGGATAGGGTGCGATTTTAAAAGGTGGTTTTTACCGTTTCCACCATATACCGTATATTTACCCCGGTCGTATCTATTTCTTCTTTTTCAATTAAAAATACCAGCGATTTTTCATCCGGGGCAAGAATAATCTGTCTTATCTTATAATTCCTCACCCCTTTTCGTTTATATGTTGGATGGCCGATGGTGTATGTTTTTGATGTACCGGATGGTGTGGTGATTGTCATTTCTATATGAAACGATGAGGTGACATTCTTCTCTTTCCCTTCGGCCTTCTGGTGGAGTGAGATTTCATAATGCTTGTTCGAGATAAAATCCCTGAACGTGATTGGCTGTTCATTCTTTTCATTGTCTATAAGATGATACAGGATGCGGCCGGTGGAAAGATGATTAATCTCATATTTCGTTTTAAGAGCGATATTCTGTTCTATGATATTTAAAAGCGCGCCCAGGCCTCCATATCCCGGTTCGGCTTTCTGTTTATAATCAAGGCTTTTCTCCCCATAAGGGGCAAAATTATTTGCCGGTACATCCACAATATAGAGTTCTGCATAAGGAGAGGAATCTGCCTCTTTTAGCCCGTACTGTGCAAACATGAAATACGAAGAATTACCGGAAAAGCCTAAATTGACAAATGCCGCGATATCCCCACCGGATACCGGAATAGTAATTATGCATATGAATAGGACATAAAGAAATTTCTGCCTCATCAGTTTCCTCTCTATTATAGTATCGTACAAAAAAAAGATTACTGTAGGTTTTTAGCGGAGAATTTCCCCATTCTGTCCCGAAACATGTGAAAATTCTATCCCTTCCCGCGGTTTTTAATTCTTGAAAAGTTCTCGTACACCTTTTCCTTTACCTTTTCACACGTTGTGCCTTTTAATGCTGCAATGTATTCATAGGTATGAATCACATACTCCGGTTTGTTTTTCTTTCCCCTTAAGGGAATAGGAGAGAGAAACGGGGCATCAGTCTCAAGAAGAATATGGTCCATGGGGACATACTTTGCCGTATCGTGCAGTATATGCGCGTTTTTGTAAGTCAGATTTCCGGCAAACGAGATATAAAAACCCAGATCCAATGCTTTTTGGGCAGCATGCCTGTCCCCGGGAAAACAGTGCATAATTCCCCATACGGGTGACCGGGGTTTTAACAGTTCCAATGCATCGGTAAAAGCATCCCGGATATGGATGATAAGGGGAAGATCATACTGCTTTGCCAGGACTATCTGGGTGGAAAATCCCTCGATTTGCATGGATTTCTGCTGCTTCATCCTGAAATAATCAAGGCCGCACTCCCCTATCCCGAAGAATATATCCGGGTCTGTTTTCATTACCCGGGAAACCATATCGGTAAGCAGGGTAAGTTCCTTTTTCCCTGCATAAGAGGAAGGGTGAATCCCCAGGGTAAAGAGTACCCCTGCATCCCTGTTCCGCTTTGCAAAGTCGTAAGACCACTGCGATGTTTCCGTGTCTATTGCTACCTGTACTGAATGAATGATTTCATGATCTTTCAGGTTTTTTATGACAGTGTTCTCATCACTATGATGCCAATCCATTACTATATCAAAATGGGTATGTGAATCTATGTACATCCGGTGGATCCTGCTGTCTGGTTTTCGATACGCTGCCCTGTTCCCGGGTCGAACAACAGTGCTTTTGACATATCGATCATAAGTTTCATGGATTCGCCGGGGGCTTTTACTGCATGAGGACTGACACGGCAGGTTACCTTACTATCGTTGATGATAACAAACACCAGGGTATCCGGTCCTGTGGGTTCAAGAACTTCCACAATACACTCGATTTCGTGAATCATGGGATTTCCTTCCTGCTCATAAAAACCGCTTGCAATCCGTTCCGGCCGTATGCCGAGAATCACCTCCTGATCGAGCCATTTCTTCACATCAAGATCATGCTGTTCCACCGGCATGAAAAAAGATCTTCCGGCTTTGTTTTCGAGCATCACACCGGTCTGATTCCCCTGGTTTACAAGCCGGCAGGGAATGAAGTTCATTGCAGGGGAGCCGATGAACCCTGCGACGAATAAATTGGCAGGGTTATCATAAAGCTGCTGGGGGGTGTCAAACTGGTGGATAAAACCGTCTTTCATAACAGCAATGCGGTCTGCAAGGGTCATGGCCTCGATCTGATCATGAGTCACATACACTATGGTGGTTTTTATCCGCTGATGCAGTTCCTTTATTTCCGTACGCATTTCCACACGCAATTTAGCATCCAGGTTGCTTAACGGTTCATCAAAAAGAAAGATAGCCGGGTCCCTGGCCAGTGCCCGTCCCATTGCAACCCGCTGCCTCTGTCCCCCGGAAAGCTGGGACGGCTTCCGGTTAAGGAGTTCACTTATCTGGAGTATCTGGGCTACGTGCCGGATGGTTTCTTCGATCTGTGCTTTTGGCACCCCTCTGGTCTCCAGTCCGAAAGAGAGGTTTTTTCTTACATTCATGCTCGGATACAGTGCATATGACTGGAAAACCATGGCAATATCCCGGTCTTTGGGTCTGATGTCATTGACCACCTGGTCATCGATCCTGATTTCACCGCTATTAATTGTTTCCAATCCGGCTATCAGATTCAATAAGGTCGATTTCCCGCAGCCGGAAGGTCCGACAAGCACAAGGAATTCCCCGGATTTTACCGAAAGGGAAACACCTTTCAAGACCTCCTGGTTGCCAAACTTTTTTCTGATATTACTCACTGTTAATGATGCCAATACAATATATCCTTCTTTATATAGGTATTTTATAATAAGTGAGGTTCTTGCAGAAATACTATATTTACTGCAAGAACCAACCTTGCTGTTATCCCTTTACCGCGCCGGCAACAAGCCCGCGGAGAAAATACTTTCCTGCAACAATATATACAAAAAGTGTCGGCAAACCGGCAATAATTGCCGCTGCCATATCCACATTATATTCCTTTACGCCAGTACTGGTGTTTACCAGGTTATTAAGCGCTACTGTAATCGGCTGGCTGTCACTCCCTGAAAACGCAACCCCGAAAAGAAAGTCGTTCCAGATTTGTGTTGTCTGCCAGATAATGGCGACAACAAAAATAGGCAGGGATACAGGGAGAATCACCTTCCGGAATATCCTGAAAAATCCCGCGCCGTCTATTTTTGCTGCTTTGATAATCTCATCCGGGATGGTGACATAGTAATTGCGGAAAAACAGGGTGGTAAAAGGCAACCCGTAGACAATATGGACAAAAATCAGGCCATAGATACTCTGTCCCAATCCTATTAATCCTAATGTTTGGGACATGGGAAGCAGTATCACCTGGAAGGGAATAAAGCATCCGAGAAGGAGAAAACTGAAAAAGGTTTCACTCCCTTTAAAACGCCATTTGGAAAAAATATAGCCGTTTACCGCACCGATTAATGTAGATATGATGACCGAAGGAATGACCATCCGGACCGAATTCCAGAAATAATTTTTCATACCTTCGCAATTAATACCGGTACAGGCACTGTCCCATGCTTTGACCCATGCTTCGATCGTAATTTCCCGGGGTAAGGAGATTAAATAACCGGTACGTATGTCATTCATGGATTTTATGGATGTCATTATCATAACAAAAAAAGGTATAAGGAAAAAAACTGCCGCAACAATTAAAACAAAATAAACGATGATTCTCCCGATTAACGTTGCCGGATCTGACGTGCCGGCGAGTGCGGCTGTCTTATCTCTCATTCCGCGTCCCTCGTAATTCGGAATACAAATAAGGAATAATGATGGCCATAACAGCCAGGAACATGATGACTGCACTTGCTGCTCCAAACCCCAGCCGGCCCCGGTTAAATGAAAATGCATACATAAACGTTGCGGGCATGTCCGTTGAATATCCCGGTCCCCCACGGGTCAACACCATGACAAGGTCAAAACTTTTTATTGAAATATGCATCAAGATAATCACGGCACTCAAGAACACAGGCCGTAAACTCGGGATGATGATACGCCAGTAAATCCGCGGCAGGCTTGCCCCGTCTACCTGGGCAGCTTTAATGATTGCCGGGTCAATACCCCGTAACCCGGCCAGAAATAATGCAAGCACGAACCCGCTTGACTGCCAGACCGCAGCAATGACAATTGTATAGATCGCCATATGGGAATCCACCAGCCACCGGAAGGTGAATTCGGAAAAACCCAGCTGCTGTACGAGCCGTTCAAGACCGAGGTTGGGATTCAAAATCCACCTCCAGGCAGCCCCTGTTACAATAAAGGAAAGTGCCATGGGGTAGAGATAAATCGTTCTGAAGAAGCTTTCACCCCGTATTCGCTGGTCTAAAAAAATAGCGAGAAGCAACCCTATGACGATGCAAATCGAAATGAACAAAATACTGAAAATAAAAAGGTTTCCTACCGCAACCCACCACCGTGGTTCTTTTGTAAACAGGGTAATATACTGGATGAATCCTGCCAGTTCATATTTGGGCAGGAGCCTGGAATCGGTAAAAGAAATCCAGGTAGTCCATCCGATGAATCCGTAAATAAAGATTGCTGCAATTGCAAATGTAGGGAAAAGAACTGCTTTGGGGAGGAGTGTTTCCAGCCGGTTGAAGAAACCGGTTTTTAATAAAGTACTTTTTGTATTTTCGTTAACACTTTTGTCCATTATGCATCCCTGATTAATGGAGGATACCGGCTTTTATAACCGGTATCCCCCTTAAAATAATTTCAAACGAATGTTACATTGCGGCTTTTACTGCGGTCGCAAGTTGTTTTGCTGCTGCTTCTGCCGTCATGTCTGAATTATAGAAATTGGTGACAGCATCCATAATGGCACCCCGGATAGCAGGCATTACTGCCATTTCGTGTGCCATACTGGGAACCAGATCACCTGATCTGGAAGATTCGCTGAAATCCTTCATAGCGAGTCTTGCAGGTGCATCAAAGGGTTCTTCTGACATTCCCATACGGACAGGGATAGAGCCTTTATTGATATTGAATACTTCCTGGAATTTGGGCTGTAAGATCAACCGGGCCATGGCTTTCTGTGCTGCTTCATTCTTTTTCGCCACTTTGAACATGATAAAACTGTCGATATTGAAAAGAAACTGCTTCGCTGTGCCGGGTGCAGGTGCTGCAACATAATCAACATCGGGAGTTTTCCCTGCTGCGGTAAACTCGCCTTTTGCCCAGTCACCCATAAACTGCATTCCGGCTTCGCCCTTTATGACCATTGCGGTTGCAAGATTCCAGTCACGGCCGGGTGCACCCGGATCCGTATACTGTTTAATCATTTTTAACGTATTCAAGACTTTCACCATCGTATCGCTTTCCAGGGCCGCGGGGTCTGCCTGGACCATTGTTTTTTTGTAAAAATCCGTACCACTGACACCTGCAACTATTGTTTCAAATACAGTGGCTTCCTGCCAGGGCTGCCCGCCCCAGGCCACGGGAATTAATCCGGCTGCCTGGATTTTCTGACATGCCGTTTCGAATTCTTCCCATGTTGTCGGAATTGTCGCCCCTGCTTTTTCGAACACGGCGGGATTACACCACATCCAGTTGATTCTGTGTACATTCACAGGCACTGCAACATAATTCCCTTTATACTTCATAATATCGGCAACAACCTTCGGAAGAATCGCGTCCCAGTTTTCTGCTTTTGCAACATCATCCAGATTTGTCAGGACACCTTCGTCTCCCCAGAGCTGGATCTGGGGGCCTTTTACCTGGGCTGCTGCCGGCGGGTTCCCGGCTACTGCCCGGGATTTCAACACTGTCATGGCCTGGTCACCACCACCGCCTGCTACTGCAAAGTCTTTCCAGGTGTGTCCTTCCGCTTCCAGTAACTGCTTAAGTACGGCAAGTGAAGCTGCTTCCCCGCCGGAAGTCCACCAATGAAGTACTTCAACTTCTCCCGGTCCTCCTTTGCCCTGACAACCGAAAATCGAGAAAATGATCAGGACAAACAAAACGCATTTAAAAATCCTCATAAGATATCCTCCTTAAATTTTGCCCGGACAAAATAATGAAACTATTTCGTCCAGGCTTTATTTTACCGCATCGTAATGCCGTAAAATAATATATAAACTACATTATATTTGTAGTTTGTAGAAAAAATAATGCCGGTAGAAATTCACTTTATAGTACATCTTCATATATGAAAAACCGTAAACCGGTTTCCGGAAAATATATGAATACAACTATACCATTAGAAGAAACAGGTGTAAAGTCAGAAATTCAGAAAAAAAATAAAAACAGCTTTATAGGTAATGACTCTCTTACAAAATATAACAGGGGAAAGCGGTTGTTTTCTTTTATCTTTCATGCTGGCGGTCGGAGTCGAACCGACACGGGTTATGCACCCACCAGATTTTGAGTCTGGCACGTCTACCAGTTTCATCACGCCAGCTTGCATAAAAATCATCGGTAATGTAAGATAAAAATAGCCTGCTTTTTATCTCCTGTCAAGGGGAATAAAGGCAGTTTTTATCACTATTCCTTGATGAATAAATGACATGGAAGACCGGAATAATGTATTACGAAACTATTCCTCATGCAGCATCTGTCCCCGGCAGTGTCATGTCGACAGGAGTAAGGGGGAAAAAGGATTCTGCGGGGAAACGGACAGGATCAGGATAGCATGTGCCTGCCTTCATTTTGGAGAGGAACCGGTGCTTTCAGGAGAAAAAGGATCCGGGATCATCTTTTTTTCCGGGTGTACGATGAAATGCTGGTTCTGTCAGAACTACCAGATAAGTTCGAAAGGATTCGGCACCAGAGTAACAGTGGAAGAACTGGTAACAATAATTTCGGTATTAAAGAAGAAGGGGGCATACAATATCAACCTTGTCACCGGCACACATTTTATCCCCGGAATTATCCAGGCAATCAAAAGAACCAGGGAGAACGGCCATGCAATCCCGTTTCTCTGGAATTCATCCGGGTATGAAGAAAAAGAAAGCCTTGAACTCCTTGCCCCGTATATTGATATATGGGTGCCGGACATCAAGACATTGCAGCCGGCACTTTCACATACGTTGTTCGGGCTCAGAGATTATCCGGATAAAGTCAAGGATGCCCTGCTCTTTATGCAGAAACAGGGGGATATTGATATAAAAGAAGGGATAATGAAAAGTGGAATGATTGTCCGGCATCTTGTCCTGCCCGGTGAAGTATCATCAACAAAACAGGTACTCCTCTGGTATAAACAGAATCTTTCTTCCCATACCCTCCTGTCCCTGATGTTTCAATATATTCCTTTCACATACAATGGGTACCTGACAGGGAATCTTTGCCGGTATGTATCTGAAACAGAATATGAGGAAATTCTCGGGTATCTGGATGAACTGGGTATTGAAGATGGATTTATCCAGGAACCGGTGCACGAAGACACATGGATGCCGGATTTTACAAAAGAAAATCCTTTTCCTTTTGATTTTGCTGTACCTGTCTGGCATTATTCAAAAGGATTTATTCAATAATCGTTCCTTCAAAAGGCTTGTTCGTAAGAATTCTCTTAATATTTTCAATATCCTTCCCGGATGCAATGATTACCCGGAGTCCTGATTCAGCAGCTTCCCGGGATGCGACCGGATCAAAAGGGATATTCTTTCCCGGCACCCAGGCACTCCCGGTAATCTTTATAAACTCATCCCAGGATATACGGTCAATCGGGACAGCATCCGGACATTTTTTAGGATCAGCCGTATATAATTTTGGTATGTTGGAAAGGTTAATCACTTCCCGGGCAGAAAATTGCCTGGCTAAAAGCACCGCATCATAATCCGTGGAGAAACCAGGTTTCCAGCCTGATGCAATAAGTATCCTGCTCTTGAACTCCGGTACAATTGTGGGATTTTCTATCACATCATTGTGACAATAATCTGCAAACATATGCTTAAGGAGTTCTGCATTAAGCTTTGTTGCAGTAATACCGATCCAGTCTTCTGCCCGGGGAGTACCTGACTTAATAATTTCTCTATATACTTCCTGGTATTCTCTTGCAAGTCTCCCGCCGCCGCAAACGAGAATGAGTTTACGGGTTGCATCCTCCTCAATATACTGGACAATAAGTGAATAAAAGCTTTGCAGGAATTCCCTGTCTACTTTATCCGGGATAATAAGCGAGCCCCCTAAAGATATCACCTTAATTGAATGCATGAATAAACCCTTTCAGTCTTTTGTTATGACAAAAAAATAAACAAAGAAAAAGTATCTTTACTTTCTTTCTGTTTTATATATAGTATATATTATGTGAGTATGCAAGGGTGGAGATACTATGAAACTTGATATTACAGAATTATTAAGAGAGTGGGAGTATGATCCGGATAATTATATCCGGGTAGTAAGACTCAAAGATGGCAGGGAGGTTCTTCAGGTCAGGCAGCCCCTTGGAATCGAACAGTATGAACTGAATGGAAGGCCGGACGGGAAAAAACCTTTTCAGAAAGAATCCGTACTCAGGGAATATCTTGACCGACAGGAATACCACAAGCTTCTCTTTTCTACAGATGAGAATTTTAAGTTGAATTATGAGGATTTCATCCTTTTGCAGGATGAAGGAATGCTTTACTATGCACGGTATTTACTGCTTTACCAGATCGGGGATTATCAAAGAACAGTAAGGGACACAGAACATAATCTTGCAATCTGCGATTTTGTGGATAAGTACCTTCCCGATCTGGAAGTAAAGAATGAATTACTCCAGTACCGGCCTTATATTTTGAAAATAAATGCAATTTCCAGGGCCATGATTAAAATACAGAAGAAATCGAAAAATGCTGCCAGGGAAATTCTAAAATCCGCAATCGATTATATACAGAATATACCGGACATAAATACTCCTACTTTTAAAATCGAAAAACACCGGTCACTGGATTCCTTAAGAACAACATTACTGGAAATATCGGAAGGAGATTTTTCAAATATAGAAAAAATGGAAATTGAACTTTCAAAGGCTGTGGAAGAAGAGAATTATGAACGTGCAGCAGAATTAAGGGATCAGATACAAAAATTAAAAAAAGAAAGGACTATTGAATAACGAATATTGATTATTGCAGGAATTCAGATTAATTCAAACAACAGGAGTGAAGAAAATCTTAAAAAAGTATTTTATCTGCTCGAAAAAGCCATGGATATGGAGCCGGATATTATCGTTTTACCGGAATATACGAATTATATAGGACCGCTTGATAAGGCATATTCCAGCGGTCTTACAAAAACCAGTATCTGGCACAAGCAATTATCCGGCTTTGCAAAAATAAATAATGTCGGGATTATAGCAGGATTACTGTTAAAGGCAAAAGATAAGAAAGTATCGAGTTCCGTTCTGTATTTTGATAAAGAAGGCACCTGGCGGGATGTCTATCAAAAACTCCATCTTTTTGATGCAGTCCTTGATAATAAGGTGAATGTCCGGGAATCGGAATTCCTGAGTCCGGGTCCAGGGCTGGAGGTATTCACCATAAATAAGATACCCTGCGGTTTTGCAGTCTGCTATGACCTCCGCTTTCCCGAACTCTTCCGCCGGTTTACCTTACAAAAAGCCCGGATTATCTTTGTTCCTGCGGCTTTCACCCATACCACCGGAAAAGCTCACTGGGAAATCCTTGTCCGTGCAAGGGCGATTGAAAACCAGGTATTTATTATTGCAATAAACCAGGTGGGAGAACATATAAAAGGAAAGATCTCGTACGGAATGAGTATGATCGTTGATCCCTGGGGAACTATACTTGCCAGGGCACCTGCAGCCGGGGAAGATGGGCAAGAAACAATCATTACTGCTACCCTTGACTTTCCCTATCAGGACAGTGTGCGGGAAAATATGCCCTGCTTATCCCACAGGAGAGAAGATTTATTTCAATAGTAAATGGCAGAATAATTATTACCTGGCTTTCTGCAGGTAAAGAAGAAGAATCGTAATATCTGAATACCGGACACCGGAGATGCGCGATGCCTGGCCAACAGACAGGGGTTTTATTTTTATGAGTTTTTCCCTTGCTTCTTTGCACAGGCCGGTAATTGTATAATAATCAAAATCCTTTGGTATCTTCAAATTTTCCATTTTCTGAAACCGTCTTACCTGTTCTTCCTGCCTCTTGATATACCCTTCATACTTCACATCCAGCTCGGTATGTAAAAGAATTGCAGGATCCTTTTCCCCTAAACCTTTCTCTATCGCTTTCAGGTTCTCCATATGTACCCGTGGGTCTTTTAATGCTGCTTCCAGACTTTTCCCCAGGTGAATGTGAAAATAATCATCAATAGAACAATCTTCCTCTGATATTCTTCTTTTCCGTAAAAGCTCTTTTACCTCTTCCAGGTTTTTCCTCTTCTCCCGCAGCCGTTCCATTTCCTCTTCACTCTTTAACCCGATCTCATACCCTTTGCCCAGAAGCCGGAGGTCTGCGGTGTCATGACGCAGGGAAAGTCTATATTCTGCACGGGAGGTAAAAAGCCGGTAGGGTTCCTCCGTCCCCAGCGTGACCAGGTCGTCGATAAGCACACCAATATACGCTTCGGAACGGGATAGAACAAGGGGTTCCCTGCCTTTCAGGGAGAGCGCTGCATTTATTCCTGCAATAATTCCCTGGGCTGCTGCTTCTTCATAACCGGAAGTCCCGTTTGTCTGTCCTGCAATATAAAGCCCTTCTATCCGTTTTGTCTCGAGGCTGGGGTAAAGCTGGGTGGGATTGCAGTAATCATACTCAACTGCATATCCCGGTTTCATAATCACCAGGTCTTCCAGACCTGGAACGGTTTTTAAAAACGTTTCCTGCACTTCTTCCGGGAGCGATGAGGATATCCCGTTTAAATACATTTCCTCCGTATCCAGACCTTCCGGTTCGACAAATATCTGGTGGCGTTCCCGGTCGGGAAACCGCATTACCTTGTCTTCTATAGAGGGGCAATAGCGAGGTCCAATGCCCTTTATTTTCCCGCCGTATAATGGGGACAGGTGGATGTTTTCCCGGATGATCCTGTGGGTTTCCGGGACTGTCCAGGTAATATAACATGAGACTGAGGGGCGGTGAATATTTTGACTGGAAAATGAAAACGGGAGCATTAACGGTTCTCCCGGTTGCTCTTTCATCCTGGAAAAATCAAGAGAGCTTCTTAAAACCCGGGCAGGGGTTCCTGTTTTTAACCTGCCCACATCGAACCCGATCCTCCGGAGTGATTCTCCAAGACCGATTGCAGCCGGTTCCCCGAGTCTGCCCGAAGAAGCGGTAAACTCCCCGATAAATATCTGCGCTTCCATAAAGGTGCCGGTGGTAAGAACCACAACACGGGACATGAAACGCCTTCCCCGTTCCGTGACAACACCCCGGATTCTCCGGCCCGCCGTATCAAGAATAAAATCCACCACGGTATCCTGGAAAAGGGTAAGGTGTTTCTGCTTTTCCAGGATCCATTTCGCAAGCCTGCTGTATGCAGCCATGTCTGCCTGGGCCCTCGGGGCCTGGACAGCCGGTCCTTTACTCCTGTTCAGCACCCGGAACTGTATCATTGTTTCATCAATAAGCCTGGCAATCTGCCCGCCCAGGGCATCGATTTCCCGCACGACATTCCCTTTGGCAAGCCCGCCGATTGCCGGGTTGCAGGACATTTTCGCGATACAGTCAAGATTCTGGGTAATAAAAAGGGTCGGTATTTCGAGCCTTGCAAGGGCAAGTGCCGCTTCAATCCCGGCATGCCCGCCCCCGATCACGATTGCATCAACAGCCATCGCTATTTCCCCACACAGAACTGCGAAAACATCACATCAAGCATATCTGCCTGGGTGACTTCACCGGTAATCCTGCCGAGATCATCCAGGGCATCCTGCAGACAGGTTGCAAGGACATCAAGGGGAACCTCCTGCACAAGTCCCTGCCCGAATTCCTCTATGGCCGAAAGGCAATGGGTAAGCAATTCTTTCTGACGCTCCGAATCTATTACCGGTCCTTCTGTATCTGCCGGGGATGTTCCAAGCACCCTGTTGATGATTTCCCGGTTCAATTCATCAAGACCGGTTCCCTGTTTCGCACTTACCGGTATATATCCCTGTGGTACCTCCCGGGCAGAGATATCATTTTTATTCCATACGACAATGGTATTTTCTCTTTTTTGCAGGGAATCGATAATATCCGATTCATCTTCCTTTATCCCTGTACTCCCATCTATAATATAAAGAAGTACATCAGCATGCTCCATCATGATATCGGTACGCTTGATACCTTCCTGCTCCACAGGATGGCCTGTTTTCCTTAAGCCGGCGGTATCGAAAAGCCGGACAGGAATACCCTGTATAGTGATCGCCCCTTCTATATAATCCCTGGTGGTACCGTGAATGTCCGATACAATCGCCCTGTCTTCCCGCAACAGGAGATTAAAGAGTGTCGATTTTCCTGCATTGGTACTTCCTGCAATCACGATCGTTATTCCTTCCTGTATCAGTTTCCCTGTACGGTAGGTGGTGAGTAATGACCCGATCCGGTTTTTTATACTTTCAAGCTGGTTTTGATGAACCGGGGAATCTTCGAGGTCTTCATCCGGATAATCAATACGAACCTCGATCCCGGCCTGTATTTTTAAGAGTTCCTGTTTTATGGCGTTGATTCTTTCCTCAATAACACCGGACAGACGGTTCAGGGCCAGTGCCCTGCCTTTGTCCGACCGGGCACGGATAATCTCATTCACTGCTTCTGCACGGGTAAGGTCGATTTTCCTGTTCAGGAATGCCCTTAAGGTAAACTCCCCGGGCTGTGCCTGTCTGAAACCGTTTTTCTCGAGAAGAATCATGATTTTTTTAATAATCGTCATACTCCCGTGGCAGGATATTTCTGCACTCTCTTCGCCTGTATAACTGGAAGGAGACCGGTAAATACCGAGTATTACTTCATCAATATTCTCTCCGGTATCCGGATTAAACAGAATCCCGTGATGCAGGGTATGTCCCTGTGCTTTATCCGGCTTTATCCTGCCACGGAAAAGCCTGCTCAAGATTGCCAGGGATTGGTCTCCCGATGTTCTTATTATTGCAATTGCACTCTGCCCCGGTGCCGAAGCCAGTGCTGCGATTGCGTCTGATTGTGAATACTTCATCAAGCAAAAGATACATACTTTTATAAGTGTGTGCAAGGGGGAAGGGGTGTGATTTTAAGATCGGATTTTTTTCGCTATAAAAATAGTGATTTTTAGGGGTTTAAAAGGAACCACGAAAGGTAAAAAAAACACCAAAGAGGAGGTAGAAATTGCAGGTACTTATGAGGATGATAATAAATGGTTCTTACCTGGTCTTTCCCGTGTTCCTTCAGTGTTTCTTCCGTGGATATATGACCCGGGAATATTGGAATCGCCGGTAAGCTGCAACCAGGCTCCTCGGCATACGTATAGCGCTTTTGACACCGCGCTGGCACAATGTCTGGATAGAAAATAGAGGTTTGTCAATAAAAAAAGAAGTAAAACCAGTTCCTGAAACTGCACCACATATAACCAGCGATTCTAAATTTGAAATAAAAAATCCAAAAAATAAACAAATGTCTAGTATTAATAAAATTCCTAATAAGTTACCTTATTCTCA
>JAFGQK010000226.1 GCA_016935735.1 Spirochaetales bacterium
AGGAATTTTATTAATACTAGACATTTGTTTATTTTCTGGATTTTTTATTTCAAATTTAGAATCGCTGGGTGTAATCTATGTAATCGGTGGTTTCCTTTTTCTTCCATTAAATAATTTGCGGAGCTATGTTCTAAAATAGGAATTCCTCAAGTAACAGTTTCCCGGTCAAATTTAAAATCACTTCATTTTTCCACCAATGCTTGACATAAATCCTATTATTTGTTATATATATAAATCTCTTTATTATCATATTTATCACTATATACAAATATAATGTATTAATATCTTGACAATGGTATCCTGGAAAAGTAACCTTTTATTATAAAGATAAAAAGTGCTTTTCCTTATACACAAAAAATGCTAATAATAACTATTACCTCTTAAAGGAGGAAAAATGGGTATAGTAGAAGAAAAAATAGATGAATTGCAGAAAAAGCAGCAAAAAATCCTGAAAATGGGTGGCGATGAACAGGTAGAAAAGCAGCACAAGCTGGGAAAACTTACAGCCCGGGAAAGAATTAACCTGTTCTTTGATAGAGGAACATTCAGGGAAATCGATATGTTTGTCCGCCACCGGAGTACAGATTTCGGGCTGGGTGAGAAGGATATCCCTTCCGATGGTATTGTTACCGGGCACGGCTATGTAAACGGAAGACCGGTTTTTGCCTTTTTTCAGGATTTTACTGCACGGGGCGGGTCTCTTGGCCAGATGCATGCCCATAAGATCTGCAAAATAATGGATCTTGCCACAAAAGCCGGAACCCCTGTCGTGGGATTCTGTGATTCAGGAGGTGCGCGTATCCAGGAAGGGGTAGATGCCCTGTATGGATATGGGAATATCTTTTTTAGAAATTCCCGTGCTTCCGGGGTAATTCCCCAGATATCGGCAATCATGGGTCCATGCGCCGGGGGTGCTGTTTATTCACCGGCTATGACAGACTGGGTTTTTATGGTAAAGAACTCGAGTTATATGTATATAACAGGTCCTGATGTTGTCCGTGCGGTGAATGGAGAAGAAACGACCCACGAAGATCTCGGGGGTGCGATGGCCCATAATATGAAAAGCGGTTGTGCACATTTTGCATGTGAAGATGATTCGGATGCTATCGAAAATATTAAAGCTCTTTTGAATTACCTGCCCAGTAATAATCTCGAAGAACCGCCACGGCTAAAATCCACAGATGGACCAAAAAGACTCTGTAATAACCTGGATACGATTATCCCGGACAATAGCAGAATGGCCTATGATATGATGGATGTGATTCATTCCATAGTGGATAATGGTGAGTTCTTTGAACCCCATAAATACTATGCAAAGAATATTATCATCGGGTTTGCCAGGCTTAACGGACGAACCATCGGGATTATTGCCAATCAGCCCCAGGTCCTGGCAGGATGTCTCGATATCAATGCATCGGACAAAGCGAGCCGTTTTATCCGGTTTTGTGACAGCTTTAATATACCGCTGGTCTCCCTGGTGGATGTTCCGGGGTACCTGCCCGGGACCGACCAGGAGTGGGGCGGCGTCATCCGCCATGGGGCAAAACTTCTCTGGAGTTATTCCGAATGTACCGTACCGAAACTCACCGTTATTACAAGAAAATGCTATGGTGGGGCATATATTGCCATGAGTTCTTCTCACCTGGGTGCAGATATGGTCTTTGCCTGGCCCACCGCAGAGATTGCAGTTATGGGAGCAGAAGGTGCGGTAAATATCATTTACAGACGGGAGATTAAGGGTGCGGACAATCCGCAGGAAGTGAGGAAAGAGAAAATGCAGGAATATGAGAACCTCCTCTACAATCCATATATTGCAGCATCAAGGGGATATATCGATGCAGTGATAAGGCCCTGTGATACCCGATACAGACTTATTGATGCCCTCGAAATTATGAGTACAAAAAGCGAAGTACTCCCCCCGAAGAAACATGGGAATATACCTGTATAGGAAGGAATCATGATGCAGCCGGATTTGAAACATAAAGCAGCTATTGCAGCAGTCCTCTACTACCTGCAAATGGAAAGTGCCGAACAAAAAATCGAACCTGTCGTTGCTACAACATTTCCCACATCATGGCAGCTAAACGGGAGAACGTCAATTATGCAGATGAGAGGACTTGTACAACGCCGCGTATTAAAACGGCGGTAAGTAAGGACATTAAATAACATATAACATTATTTTTGGAGGATATAGATGAGTTTTGATAAGCACGGTAAAGTAGAATTAACAAAGATGAAATATAATAACGACCGGTCAAAAGCGGCAAATCCTGTAAAAATACAGGATCTCACCTTTCGTGACGGACATCAGTCCATATTTGCCACCCGGGGCAGAACAGAAGACATGGTGCATGTTGCAGATGCAATGGATACTGTCGGATTTTATTCCATGGAAGTATGGGGCGGGGCAACCTTTGATACAGCCCACAGGTTTTTGAATGAAGACCCATGGGAAAGAATAAGGATTCTTAAAAACCATTTGAAAAAAACACCAATGTCCATGCTTTTACGTGGGCAGAATCTTGTAGGGTACCGGAATTACGCAGACGATGTGGTAAAAGCCTTTGTGCAGCGTGCCAGTGACAATGGAATTGATATTTTTCGTGTGTTCGATGCATGCAATGACTTCAGGAACTTCATTACTGCGGTAGAAATCATTAAGAAAAATAAGAAACACTTCCAGGGAACAATCTGTTACTCCCTGACAGAACCACGCCTGGGCGGGGAGGTATATAACCTTGAGTATTATGTAAAAAATGCAAAAAAGCTGGAAGAAATGGGAGCGGATACCATATGCATAAAGGATATGGCCGGTCTTATTTCTCCCTATGATGCATATAATCTCGTAAAAGCATTAAAAGAAGCGGTGAAAATACCAATTCACCTTCACACCCATTTCACCTCAGGTATGGGAGATCTTTCACTCCAGAAGGCTATAGAAGCAGGGGTCGATATTATCGACACCTGTATGGCTCCTTATGCATACAGGACATCCCACCCTGCGGTTGAACCCATTGTTGTATCCTTTTTAGGGACCAACCGGGATACGGGATTCGATATAGAGAAACTCGCGGAAATCGATAAAGAACTTGAAGATATTATACCAAAGTATAAACATTTTCTTGATACCACCAGGCTTTCGGTGATTGATATCAATGTACTCCTGCACCAGACACCGGGCGGGATGCTTTCCAACCTGGTAAATCAGTTAAAACAGATGGGCGAACTCCACAGGCTTCATGATGTATTCGAGGAACTTCCCCGGGTGCGGAAAGACCTCGGCCAGGTGCCCCTTGTCACCCCGACAAGCCAGATTGTAGGAATCCAGACAGTCAACAATGTGCTGTTTGATAAAGACGGGGAACACTATACAAAGATTACCGAGCAGGTAAAAGCACTCTGTTACGGCCTGTACGGGAAAACACCAATGCCCATCAATCCGGAAGTGATGAAAAAAGCACTCACAGATTATGAACGCGGAAGCACGCCGATTACCTGCAGACCGGGTGAAATCCTGGAACCGGAACTGGAGACTATAAAAAAGGATGTGGGGGATATTGCAAAAGACCTTGATGATATATTGATCTGCGCACTCTTCCCGGTAACAGGAAAGCGATTCTTAAAATGGAAGTACGAACTGGAACCGATACCGGATGAAGTAAAACCAAAAACAATTGAAGATATAAAGAAAGAAAATGAATTGATAGAAAAGGCCCTGGCAGGAAAGCTCGTTGAAAAATCAGAGAAAAATGCACCGGAAAAACCAGAGCATATCCGGGCATTTGATGTGTATGTCGATGGGGAGTATTTTAAAGTAGAGGTAAATGAACAAGGTATGAGTACCCATTTTGTGCAGCAACCCCGGGTTCAGAAACCCGTTGTTAAATCCCCCCCTGTTCAGAAACAGGTACAAAAAGAAACAAAACAGGCGGCAACTGTTACAGTCGCAGAAGGAGATGTACTGGTAAAAGCCCCGATGCCCGGAATGATTGTTGAGTATCAGAAAAAGGTCGGTGATTCCGTAAAAACAGGGGATACCATTTTAGTCATAGAAGCGATGAAAATGAATAACAATATCGATTCCCCCTGCGACGGGGTGATCAAGGAACTCCCTCACAAGGCAGGGGATTCTGTTGCAAAGGATGAAGTACTTGCAATTATCGGAAAAGCGTGAAGAAAAAAGCAGCCTTTTAACAGGTATACATAATGAGGAGTATGATTAATCCGAAAAGAATAATCGCAATACCGGGATAAATAAGCGTCCAATGAAAAGGACTGATAAATTTTTTTTTTCTGGTTATTTCCTTTTTTACCGGATAAATTCCCCTGCTTTTCATTTCCCGGTTGTAAAGGATTAATGCATCTGAACGTAGATCTTCCGGGTTGATATTCAGCAGAGCCCTGTCGCTTAATTCATGATAATATTCCCTGAATGAGGACACTGGTTCAGATATCTTTTTAAAATCGCTGTGTCCGCAAGCGGGGCATGAATTCTCCTTACCGGATATGTTAAGTCCGCAGTAGGTGCATATATAATGATGCATGATTTTTTTTATTATATCCCTGGTTGTTTTCAATTACAATTGAAATTTATAAAAAAATAACCATATTTCCTTTCTTCTATAAATACAGGGAACTATAATAAACTGTGTTGTATAAAAAAACAAAATCCTCTATGATGCCGTGGTATGAAATTAATTACCATTACCGGGATAGCTGTCGGATTATCAATGGACGCATTGTCTGTTTCCGTTACCAATGGATGCATTATCAAAGAACTAAAACCCCGCCATGCTTTTCGGATTGCTTTTTTCTTCGGTTTTTTCCAGGCCATGATGCCGGTAATCGGATGGGCAATGGGATCACTCTTTTATTCGTATATCCGGTCGTTCGATCACTGGATAGCCTTTGGATTACTCTTTTTTATCGGGATAAAGATGATCTATGAATCTTTCAAAAAGGATGAAGAAAAGAAACAGAAAGACTGCCGTCATTATCCCACCCTTTTGATTCTTTCACTTGCAACCAGTATTGATGCACTTGCCGTGGGAGTGAGTTTTGCTTTACTCGATGTCCAGATCATTTTCCCGGCCGCCGTTATCGGGATCATTACATTTATTGTATGTCTGGCAGGTGTTTTTGTCGGGAACAGAATCGGACAATTTTTTGAAAACAGACTCGAACTTGCAGGGGGCATTATCCTTATCGGTATCGGGGTAAAAATCCTGGTGGAACATTTATTCTTTCAATAATAACCCGTGACGAATATCTCCGGTTTTATTGTTCCTTAATAAAGAATATCTTTCCCAAACCGCCTGCAATTCCTTTAAATGTATTAATAATAACCTCTGCAACACCCTGTGCAATCTCTTTTTTCACCAGGTCATTTTCTATTAAAAATTCCTTTAGCCAGGTAACAGATTTCTTCGACTCATCCTTTACTTCATCTTCGGGAAAAGTAATGACAGTACCGGAAATCTGCATGGAATCACCGGCAGAATGCTTATCGTCTGAAAATATGACGGCCGTTCCGGTGGAATCGGTTAATGTATAGACATATAATTTTGTAAAGGGAATGGGAATGGCAATATCAATCTTACCGGACAATGTTACCTTTTTCCCGGAATATTTTCGCGGATCCTCCCGGATTTGTGCGATTGTCATCACACATCCGTAGAGTATGGAAATCACCATTATTCCTGCACACATATAAAGTGGGTAAAGTCTTTTCATAAAACCTCCTCGTTTATGGATATCTCCTGTCATTATAAATCAGAAACAGTGTTTTATGCAAAGAAAACACATCTGATCCAGAGTCATGTAAATGATTGTATTCCTGCAACTTACTCCCCTGATTCCCTGTTTTCCGGTTCTTCCTGCTCTTTTTCCTTTTCCTGCTTCTGCTGTTCTTTTTCCTGCTTCTGCTTCTCTTTTTTCCGGGTTTTTATATTCTTTTTTATCCATGTAATTTCCGTGACAAAGATTCCCAGAAAAATACCAAATATGAGAACTACCAGTACCAGAATGACACGGGAAACGATAATTGTCCATGCAAGAAAGGTAATCTCGACACTCGCAATATTCTGGATCATAAAAATGATGAGTAAAACCGCGATTATAATTCCTATTATAATTTTTACCATTTTCACCTCCAATTAACGATAATTGATTTAGCCAGAAACAATAAAATTTACCTTCTAAACACAAATAAATAAGTGATATAAAGAACATAGCCGGTAACAAAAACAATTCCTTCCCATCTGTCGATTTTCGCTTTTTTCCCTGTAAACATGGAAATAAAAAGTAGCAATGTCGCAATAATAACAACAAGAATATCGCTATTATTGCCTTCCGCCAGGGGAAGTGGTTTTATCAACGAACTGATACCCAGGATCAGAAAGATATTAAAGATATTCGAGCCGATGACATTTCCCACGGCAATTTCGACATTTTTTTTACACACCGCAACAATCGATGTTGCCAGTTCAGGAAGGGATGTCCCGAACGCGACGATGGTAAGTCCGATTGCAGATTCGCTCATTTTAAGATTCTTTGCAAGCCAGACCGCACCATCAACAATCCACTTTCCTCCCGATGCCAGTCCTGTCAGACCAAGAATAATGAAAACGATTGCCTTGAAAATACCGATTTCTTTTATCTGGACACCATCCCCTAAAGAATCCGGGGTTCCTGCAATACTGAATACATAATAGAGAAAAATGATGAAAAATGATAGAAGTACCAGACCATCAATTCTGCTTAAAAAAGAAGCAGAATCATTATCAATAATCCGGTCATTCATCATAAAACCGAGTAATAAAGTCGCCAGGAAACAAAAGGGGATTTCCTTCCAGACAGTCCCTTTTGAGACATGAAGAGGATAAATAGCTGCAGAAAGCCCCAATATCAAGAGGATATTTGCAGTATTGCTGCCAAGAATATTCCCGATCGCTATTTCGGGATTATCATTTACTGATGCAAATATATTAACAAATAATTCAGGCAGGGATGTGCCCAATGCGACAATGGTGAGTCCTATCACCATTTTGTTGATCTTTAATCGATATGCAAGGAATGAGGCCCCATCGACCAATAGATCGGCCCCTTTAATGAGTATAACAAATCCGATAAGTAATAAAGCAATCGTTATCATTAAGGTCAAACTCTATCATTATTTCTTTTCCGGTTCAAGCCGTACAGTACTCTGGGTGAAAGTTTATAATCGGGTTTCTGGAACCACCGATTCCACCGATTACACCGATTGATTAAATCAGAGAAATCTGTGGAATCGGTGGTTACTTATTCTTCTTTGTCAATAGGGCTTGCCCGATATCGAATTCCCACCCAGTACTCTCATGTATTTAATTTGCCTGGAAAGCTGTTGTAATTAAGGTATATATAAAAAAAGCTGCCCTTATACCGGACAGCTTTTTATTTCCTATGAATATAACGATGTTTAGAGTTTGAACAGAATAGTAAATCCGATATTTCCTTCTATGTTGTTGGCAAGATAATCGAAACTTTCCTTGCTGAAATCCGGCAGGTACATTAAATAGTTAATACCCACGGAGATACCACCAAGCATAATTTCCCCGATTAATTTGATATTTCCCCCAAAAAAGACCGGTTTTGAAATTTCTTCATCCCCAAATGCAATGATAAAATTCGGACCCAATCCGATACCTACCCGGAGAAAAAGCAGATCGATTGCAATACCCACATCTAAAAAAAATTCAACCTCCATGGGGAGATCATCGTATCCCAGGCTTATCAGACCCAGGGCACTGACCTGAAGCATACCCAATTTAATCCGGGCATCGACTCCCAGGGTGAAATCATCCAGGGATACTCCATTCTCTTTTGCGTATAGTCCGACTGATCTGGCTTCATCCGGTGCAAAAACAACATTATAAAGAGCAGTCGCACCAATCTGAAATTCTGCAAATGCCGCCAGGGGAAGTGCAATAAATACCAATAACAATAACGCTTTTCGCATACATACC
>JAFGQK010000227.1 GCA_016935735.1 Spirochaetales bacterium
AAAAGGAGCAATATATGAACAATAAAAGCAACACAATGGTTTTAGACCATGAACTTTATGACGAGTTTTTCTCCATTGTCTGCACACAGGAGGAAGGAAAGAACACCAGCCAGAGTAAAGCAGCAAGGGCACTCGGTTATTCATCAGGGGTAATAAGTGCATATAAGGCAAAAACATATACAGGGAATGTAAAGGCCCTTGAAGAAAAGATAAGAAGCTGGCTTAAACGTGAAGCACGGCGGAGTAAAAGAATTACAGTACCGGTAATAAATACTCACGCCTTACGGCAAATCCGTAAAGCGATATCGATCGCCCATGAAGAAACAGATATTGCCGTGATTATTGGTGATGCCGGTACCGGTAAAACAACCGCACTGAAACAATACCAGGCTGAAAGCCATTCAGCTTACTTAATCGAAGTAGATCCGTCATTCACGAAAAATGTCCTTATAACCGATATTGCCCGTGCAATCGGTATCGAATCAAAAGGTACCATGAATCAAATCGTATCAAGGATTATTTCTGCTTTGTATAACAGGGATGCAGTAATCATCATTGATGAAGCAGACTATCTTTCCGACACAGCCCTGGAACTTATCCGGCGAATCAGCGACAAAAGCAGAACAGGTGTGGTACTTGTCGGTCTCCCAAGGCTGGAGTATAAACTCCGCAACTTGCGGAATGACCATGAACAACTTACAAGCCGTGTGGGTGTCATGCTGAAAGTAAATCATATGACTAAAAACGATGCAAAAAAGATACTGACAACTATTTGGGAAGATATCAGTAAAGAGGCAATCAATACATTCAGTGCGATTGCAAAAGGATCAGTACGTACTCTCTCAAAATTGATCGAACGTGTTCACCGTGTAATAACAATAAATAACCTGAAATCCCCTACAGCAGAAGCAGTGGAAATGTCAAGTGAATTATTGATGAAGTAACGGAGCGTGGTAATAAAGCACAAAGAAAGGAGGAACAAATGGCACGGTTAAAACCGGACATGAGCAAAATCAAAAACCTTGACGATGCAAACCTTATCTTAAAGGAAATAGGATTGCTTGAACGTGAACTCGACCGGATTGATACTCAGGCACATAAAATTATCAATAAAATTAAGGGTGAGGCGGTAAAGAAAGGCGAACAGGCGAGAAAACGAATTACTGAACTTTCTGCAACCATTGGTGCATATGCAGAATACAACCGGGATGAACTCTTTAAAGACAGGAAAACAGTAGAACTTTCTTTCGGATCATTCGGATTCCGGAAATCTACTTCAATCCGTTGCAGGAAAAGTACAATTGAACTCTTAAAAAAGGCGAAACTCCTGTGGTGCATCAGGGTAAAAGAAGAACCGGACAAGGATGCAATGGCATCCCTGAATGATGAAACCCTTGCCCGGGTAGATGCTGTCCGAAAGGTAAAAGATGACTTTTTCTGCAAGGTAAACAAGGAAGAAATCAACAAGAACCTGTTACAGAAACAGGTAAAAAGCGCTTAAACAATGCGAAACGGGGGCAACACCCCCGTCATCCGGGCGTGGCTGTCCGGGTCTGATGATGCAGCCTGTATTGTGCATTATCAAATAGTAAGAAAAAATGGCAGGGATAACACCTTGAACTGGGAGGACAGGTGAGGAATATGCTTGTAAACAGGAAAGCAAAATTAGCCCTTATTCATATTGCAAAGAACAATCTCCATTTGAGTGATGAAAATTACCAGTCCCTCCTGGAAGGTGCTGCCGGTGTATCCAGTGCAAGGGACCTGGAATATGAAGACCAGTTCCATTCAATCATGGAATGCTTTAAGAAACTTGGGTTTATGAGTTATAAAGCCCAGGGAAAAACCGATTCACGGCCAAAGTGGAATGATGTATGGGGATGTTCTGCGGATCAACGGGCAAAAATAGAAGTGATGTGGCGCACATGTGCCCGGAACAAACATGATAAAGCCCTTTATGCGTTTATCAAGCGGATTACCCATGTGGACCATCCTCATTTTCTCCGTCCCGGCCTGGCTGAAAAGGTTATCCTTGCCCTGGAAAAAATGATGGAGGCCGCAGGTTATGATCCGGTCACCGGAGGGAGAAAGGTATAATGAAAAAAGATAAAGGAGTGGGGAAAAAGGAAGAATATAACCAGATACCGCTGATTAATGAAAGTCCGCTAAAGAAAATAGAAAACCTGGCAGCCTGTATTAAAAAAGAACTGGCAGGGCTGCATGAAACTGTCAGACATTGTGAAGCAGCATTAAGCAGGGCTTATGAAGAAATAGAAACCTGCCAGGAAGAACTTATCCGCTTAAGTCAAAATGATTTGTTTACACCGGCAGTCGATGAAAACATCAGGGAAGAATATCCGAAAGAATTAAAAATTGATGAAAAGCTCTTTGAAGAATCCGAGGTCCTGGATTTCTTGCGGCAGAGGTTCGGAGCGCCTGTTGCAATAGGAATAGCACAGGAGTTTGGAGGGGAGATGATATATATCCCCAAGCGGCTGCTTATAAAAAACAATCATGACCTTATCCGCAGGGAGTACCGTGACGGTGCTTCTTATAAACAACTGGCCAATAAATACGGATATGGTATATGCCATATCAGGCGTATCATACATAGAAGGAAGACAGTAAATGGCTAAAAAGAAGCGTATTACAGGGATTATGAAAAAGATTAACGCAGAAGTATCCAGGGAAAACTTCAGGGAAGTGATTGAGAAAAATAAAATAGAAAACCCGTTCGATCTCTATAAACTTTACAAAGGTTTATCTGCCAATGCAAGGGAAAGGGCAGCACTTTCATATATGTACATCTTACATCTTCATGGTAAAAGTCCACAGCAGATTGTGGATGAATTGAAAAGTGGACATCCGGTGCAAAATGCACTGAACAACTCCGGGAAATGTACGCAGATTACGTGAAATGGTTAACAGCACATGGAAACATTCCAGGGCATAAAAAACCCCTTGACAGCCGGCTGGTATTTTACAGGTAAAGCCTTAATCCCTGCTTTGAGGATTAAGGCTTTTTTATTCTTGACAGATAAAAATTTTTTTGTTAAAGTATTGAAAAAATGCAGGTTTTATATTATATAAAACTTGCCAGGGATAGGGTAGCGCCCGAAAAGCTGTTTTCCTGAACAGCCTGCCACTGGCTTTTTGTTTTTCAGGAACACGACAGGAGGTGTTAATGGCATATCTAATAAATCTTAAAAAAACATTTTCATTCTCATTAAATGTTTTTAAAAAGGAATAAGGAGGCACAAACAATGTCAAATGAAGATATAAGATATGTTACAGATTCAACAAGACCGAATGCTGGAAGAATTTATGATTATTGGTTGGGAGGTGATTATAATTTTCCAGTTGATCGAGAAGTAGCAAATAAAATTGAAAAAGAAATGCCCTTTGTTAAAAGTTTGGCTAGAATTATTCGCTGGTTTTTGGGAAATTCAATTGATAGAGCTATTAAAATGGGATTTACACAGTTTCTGGATTTTGCCTCCGGATTACCGACCGTAGATCATATTCATAGAAGAATACCTGAAGGAATGAAGAAAGAAATAAAAATAGTATATTCGGATATTGACCCTATTACCGTTCGTATCGGTAATGAAATAATTGGAAATAATCCATTGGTTAAATTTGTAGAATGTGATTGTCGAAAACCAGAAGTTATACTGAAATCTGATATTGCTAATAATTTTTTAAATAAAAATCAAAAAATTGCAATCGGTTTAAGTGGAGTTCTTTATTATTTAACAGATGAACAAATAAGTTATATAACAAAGACTTTATACGAATGGGCGTTTGATAAATCAATTATTTATTTTTGTGACTTTGATATTGAGACATTAAAGAATGATCCTTCCATACAAGCAGTTTTTGATTATTATGAAAGCATAAATCAGCCTTTATATGCTCATTCTAAAAAGAATGTAATAAAACTTGTTGAACCGTGGAGAGTAAAAGAGCCTGGTCTACAGATTCTTGAGGATTGGCTGAATCTTCCTTTGGACATAGCACAGCAATGGGGAAAATTTACCGGCGGTAGTACCTATTATGGTGGTTTTATCGAAAAATAATTACAAAGGGATTTTTAATGAATGAAGAAGAAAAAATAATCTCAATGAATTTAGGTGTTCTTATTGAAGATAATATAGATGTTATATTTACAGATTTAAAAAAGAACATTTTTAAACTTTTATGCAAAAGCATATATATAACATCTTTTAATATTTTTTCTAATCTTCTTTATGATGAAATAAATTCTTTTATAGCATTTCTAAAAACAGATGATATTGAAATACCGTGTTCATATGGAAAGTTTGCAGTATCTAAAGGATTGGATGAAGATATAATCTTTACATTTCTTGATGTTATTTTATATTTTATTTTGGATCATTATGATAATTTGAAAATAGCGTTGAAATTATTTTACAGATATATGAAGTATTATATAATAGCCTTTTATAAAGAGAAAAAAAACAAAAGGGATTTGAGTCAGAATCAATTATATAAAACTTTAAATGATATTATTGAAGTACAACAAAAAGAAATCCTGGAAAAAGAAAAAGAGCAAAACAGACAAAGAACAGCTTTTCTTATCAATTTAGCACATGAAACTAAACTTCCTCTTACTATACTTGAAAATCAAATAAATATGGTTAAAGAAGAAGCCGGCAAAAGACAACTGCAAACAGTTCTCCCCCTTGAAGAACAAATAAAGGAATTGCAGGAAATGATAGGTAATATACTCGATTATGAAAAAATCCTCCAGGGGAAAATGTTGTACAATCATGATATAATCGTTAACCTGTCAAAAACAGTTGTTTCAAAAGTCGAACTATTTAAAGTAATTACAGATAAAATGAACATCTGTATTAGACAGGAAATATTAGGTGAATTACATATCCGAATCGCCCCCCTTGCCCTGGACAGGATTCTGAACAATGTGTTGGATAACGCAATCAAATACAACCATGAAAAAGGAAGTATTCATATAACAGTAAAAGGAGATGATTCATCTGTATTTTTCATTGTACGGGATACCGGGATCGGAATTCCTCTGGATCAAATTCAGCATCTTTTCGAACCATATTACCAATGTACACATAAAAAACGTAGTAACCAGGGTATCGGAGCAGGTT